>NZ_RZQT01000005.1:0-111092 GCF_003998485.1 Mesorhizobium sp. M7A.F.Ca.CA.001.04.2.1 | reverse complement strand
GGGCCTGATATGGCCGGTTTCATAGGCCTTGTCGGCGATCGCCTGCTCGACCGTCTTGATGGCGACGGGAATGTCCTCGAGGTTCAGCGTGCAGGCTTCCTCGCAAGGCGCCGGGCAGATGCGGCCGGTGAACTCCGGGAAATTGTTGGTCGAATGCAGGTTGCGGATCGCGTTGTCCCAGTCGCCATTGTAGACGAGGTCGTTCCAGTCTGGAATCTGGTTGTGGATCGGGCAGCCGGTCGGCCCGTGGCAGAACGGAATGCCGCAATCCATGCAGCGCGCGGCCTGTTTCTCGACCTCCTTGTCAGACATCGGCAGCGTGAACTCGCGGAAATGCCGGATGCGGTCGGAGGCCGGCTGGTACTTGTGCACCTGCCGGTCGATTTCGAGAAAGCCTGTTACCTTGCCCATAGTCCAGTTCCTGCTGTCCAGATGGTGCGGTTTTCGCCGCACCCGTTAACCCCTTGAGGCAGCCATGGCAACCTTGCGCCGGAGGTCAAACTGTCGATGAAGATGGGCCGGGAAGCCTGGGCTCCCCGGCCATTGCAAAGCCTATTCCGCCGCAACGCCCATGCGCATGCGTTCCATCTCGATCAGGGCGCGGCGGTATTCGACCGGCATGATCTTGCGGAACTTCGGCCGGAACGTCGCCCAGTCGTCGAGAATCTCGCGACCACGCACCGACCCGGTGTAGTGCACATGGTTGGATATCAGCTGGTAGAGCCGCTCCTCGTCATGGCTGGTCATGTCGCCGGAGACGTCGACGCGACCCTTGTGGTCGAGGTCGCCGCCATGGTGCAGCAGCCTTTCCATCAGATCGTCTTCTTCCGGAACGGGCTCCAGCTCGACCATCGCCATGTTGCAGCGCTCGGCGAAATCGCCCGCCTCGTCGAGCACGTAGGCGACGCCGCCAGACATGCCGGCGGCGAAGTTGCGGCCGGTCTTGCCGATGACGACGACGATGCCGCCAGTCATGTACTCGCAGCCATGATCGCCCACGCCTTCGACGACGGCGGCGACGCCCGAATTGCGCACGCCGAAACGCTCGCCGGCGACGCCGGCGAAATAGGCTTCGCCCTCGGTTGCGCCATAGAGCACCGTGTTGCCGACGATGATGGATTCAGCCGCGACGATCTTGGCCTCTTCCGGCGGCCGAATGACGATGCGTCCGCCCGACAGGCCCTTGCCGACATAGTCGTTGCCGGCGCCGACAAGCTCGAACGAGATGCCGCGCGCCAGGAAGGCGCCAAAGGACTGGCCGGCAGTGCCGGTCAGCTTCACCTGGATCGTATCCTCGCGCAGGCCCTTGTGCTTGAAGCGCTTGGCCACTTCGCCCGACAGCATGGCGCCCGCGGAGCGGTCGACATTGCGGATATCGACCTCGATCTTGACCGGCAGCTTGCTCTCGAGCGCCGGCTTGGCCAGTTCGATCAGCTTGCGGTCGAGCACGTCGTCGATCGGGTGCTTCTGCCGCTCGGTCCAGTGCACCGCTTCATGCGGCGCATCCGGCTTGAAGAACATCTTCGAGAAATCGAGCCCGCGCGCCTTCCAGTGCACGATCAGGTCGCGCTTTTCCAGAAGATCGGTGTCGCCGATGATCTGGTCGAGATGGGTGTAGCCCATCTCGGCGAGCAGCTCCCTCACCTCTTCCGCGACGTAGAAGAAGAAGTTGATGACATGCTCGGGCGTGCCCTTGAAGCGCTTGCGCAGCACCGGATCCTGCGTCGCGACGCCGACCGGACAGGTGTTGAGATGGCATTTGCGCATCATGATGCAGCCGGCCGCGATCAGCGGTGCGGTCGAGAAGCCGAACTCGTCGGCGCCGAGCAGCGCGCCGATGATGACGTCGCGCCCTGTGCGCAAGCCACCATCGACCTGCAGCGCAACGCGCGACCGCAAGCCGTTCAGCACCAGCGTCTGGTGTGTCTCGGCAAGGCCCATTTCCCACGGGCTGCCGGCATGCTTGAGGGAGGTCAGCGGCGAGGCACCGGTGCCGCCGTCATAGCCAGAGATGGTGATGTGGTCGGCGCGCGCCTTGGCGACGCCCGCCGCGACCGTGCCGACGCCGACTTCCGACACCAGCTTGACCGACACGTCGGCCGCCGGATTGACGTTCTTCAGGTCGTAGATCAGCTGTGCCAGATCCTCGATCGAATAGATGTCGTGATGCGGCGGCGGCGAGATCAGGCCGACGCCCGGCGTCGAATGCCGGACCTTGGCGATGGTGGCGTCGACCTTGTGGCCGGGCAGCTGACCGCCCTCGCCGGGCTTGGCACCCTGCGCCACCTTGATCTGCATCATGTCGGAGTTGACGAGGTATTCGGCCGTGACGCCGAAACGTCCCGAGGCGATCTGCTTGATCGCCGAGCGTTCCGGGTTCTTGCCGCCGCCCGGCAGCGGCAGATAGCGGTCGGCCTCTTCGCCGCCCTCGCCGGTGTTCGACTTGCCGCCGATCTGGTTCATCGCGCGCGCCAGCGTCGTGTGCGCTTCGCGCGAGATCGAACCGAACGACATCGCTCCGGTCGAGAACCGCTTGACGATGTCGGCCGCCGGCATGACGTCGTCGAGCGCCACCTTCTTGCGGCCGGTTTCCCCGGCCAGCTTGAGCTTGAACAGGCCGCGAATGGTCTGGGCGCGGGCCGTCTCGCTGTCGATCTGGGCGGAATAGTCCTTGAAGGTTTCCCACGATCCCTGGCGCACGGCGTGCTGCAAGGTGGCGACAGCATCTGGCGACCAGATATGCGCCTCGCCGCGCATGCGGAACATGTATTCGCCGCCGACCTCGAGGCTGTTGCGCAGCACGGGGTCGTTGCCGAAACCGTCATTGTGGCGGCTGAGCGTCTCGGCCGCGATCTCGTCCAGGCCGACGCCTTCGATCAGCGTCGCGGTGCCGGTGAAGTATTGCTGCACGAAATCGGTCTTCAGGCCGATGGCGTCGAAAATCTGCGCGCCGCAATAGGACTGGTAGGTCGAGATGCCCATCTTGGACATCACCTTGAGGATGCCCTTGCCGATCGACTTGATGTAGCGCGAGACGACTTCGTAGGCGTCCACTTCCTTCGGCAGTTCGCCGCGCTTGTGCATGTCGAGCAGCGTGTCGAAGGCGAGGTAGGGATTGATCGCCTCGGCGCCATAGCCGGCGAGGCAGCAGAAATGATGCACTTCGCGCGGCTCGCCGGATTCGACGACGAGGCCGACCGAGGTGCGCAGCCCCTTGCGGATCAGGTGATGATGGACCGCCGCTGTCGCCAGCAGCGCCGGGATGGCGATGCGGTCGGGCCCGACCTGGCGGTCGGACAGGATGATGATGTTGTAGCCGCCGGCAACCGCCGCCTCCGCCCGCTCGCACAACCGATCGATGGCGCCCTGCATGCCCGCGGCGCCTTCGGCGGAGCCATAGGTGATGTCGATCGTCTTGGTGTCGAAACGGTCCTCGGTGTGGCCGATGGAGCGGATCTTCTCGAGATCGCCATTGGTCAGGATCGGCTGACGAACTTCGAGCCGCTTGCGGCGCGAATTGCCGACAAGGTCGAAGATGTTGGGCCGCGGCCCGATGAAGGACACCAGGCTCATCACCAGCTCCTCGCGGATCGGGTCGATCGGCGGGTTGGTGACCTGGGCGAAGTTCTGCTTGAAATAGGTGTAGAGCAGCTTCGACTTGTCCGACATCGCCGAGATCGGCGTGTCGGTGCCCATCGAGCCCACCGCTTCCTGGCCTGTCGTCGCCATCGGCGACATCAACAGCTTGGTGTCCTCCTGGCTGTAGCCGAATGCCTGCTGACGATCGAGCAGGCTGACATCCTTGCGCAACGCGCGCGGTTCGACCGGCTTCAGATCTTCGAGGATCAGCTGCGTGTTGGCGAGCCAGGTCTTGTAGGGATGCTTGGTCGCGATCTCCGACTTGAGCTCCTCGTCGGAGACGATGCGCCCCTTCTCCAGGTCGATCAGCAGCATGCGGCCGGGCTGCAGCCGCCACTTCTTGACGATCTTCTCCTCCGGCACCGGCAGCACGCCGGCTTCCGAGGCCATGATGACGCGGTCATCGTCGGTGACGATGTAGCGTGCCGGGCGCAAGCCATTGCGGTCGAGCGTGGCGCCGATCTGGCGGCCATCGGTGAAGACCACCGCCGCCGGTCCGTCCCACGGCTCCATCAATGCCGCATGGTATTCGTAGAAGGCCTTGCGATCGGCATCCATGAGCTTGTTGCCGGCCCAGGCTTCCGGGATCAGCATCATCATGGCATGGCTGAGCCTGTACCCGCCCTGGAACAGGAACTCGAGCGCATTGTCGAAGCAGGCGGTGTCGGATTGGCCATCATAGGAAATCGGCCACAGCTTCGAGATGTTGTTGCCGAACAGTTCGGAATCGACCGACGCCTGGCGCGCAGCCATCCAGTTGTTGTTGCCGCGCACGGTGTTGATCTCGCCATTGTGGGCGACCATGCGGTAGGGATGCGCCAGCTTCCATGACGGGAACGTGTTGGTCGAGAAGCGCTGGTGGACGAGGATCAGCGCGGTTTCGAAGCGCGGGTCCTTGAGGTCCTTGTAGTAGGCCCCGACCTGATAAGCCAGGAACATGCCCTTGTAGACGATGGTGCGCGCCGACAGCGACACGCAATAGGCGCCGATGTCCATGTTGTCGTTCTCGGCATAGATGCGGCCCGAGATGACCTTGCGCAGCAGATAGAGCCTGGCCTCGTATTCCTCGTCATCGGTAATGTCTGGCGTGCGGCCGATGAAGATCTGCCGATGGAACGGCTCGGATGCCACGATGTCGGGCGCCTTCGACAGCGACGAATTGTCGACGGGCACGTCACGGAAACCGATGAGCGGAAGTCCCTCGGATTGCGCCGATTCGGCAATGATGTCCTCGATATGGGCGCGAAGGGCCGCGTCCTGCGGCATGAACCAGTGTCCGACGCCGTACTGGCCCGCCGGCGGCAGCTCGATGCCCTGGGCTGCCATCTCGTCACGGAAGAACTGGTCGGGAAGCTGCACCAGCACGCCGGCGCCATCGCCGACCAGCGGATCGGCGCCGACGGCGCCGCGATGCGTCAGGTTTTCGAGCACAGCCAGCCCGTCCTCGACGATCTGATGCGACTTCACGCCCTTCATGTTGACGATGAAACCGACGCCGCAGGCGTCATGCTCGTTGCGTGGATCGTAGAGGCCCTGGGCGGAAAATCCGTTGGCGCTTCGGCCAATATTGGATCGCAAGGTGGTTTTGACGGTTGCCGCTTTCGTCTGCGCGGCCTGGCCGTTCGTCGCAGAGTGCGTCATGTCCGTCATCTCCTGTCCTCCTTCCCAGCCATTCAGGCGCTGGTTTGCCTCGGCAAGCGCTTGGCTCACCCTGATCCTTGTGGCACGTCTTGCGAAATCCTGTCGAACCAGGCGGCTTTCCGCATGGATCGCATCTGGTAATCGTACAGGCCAGAGTCTGGCTGTCCACCTGTCGCTCGCGGCAACAGCCGGAGAGGCCCAAATGATACGCCAATCCAGCTCGTTTTGTGCGACAAAATAAGACAGCACTACTGTCCTAAATTTTTATGGCAGAAATCCCGGACGCACACAAGACCGATTTGAAAAAAACTTGGGGCATTCGCGACAGAAAATGTCGCGAAGCTGAGGAAAAACGTAAGCTTCAGTCGTCGGCCTGGGCTTTGCCCGTTGGCTGGCTTTACTGTTTTTCCGGCGCCTGGCCCTTGCGATCAGCACGCGAAACCGGTCAACTTCAGTCTGATTTCCCAACCCCCCGTTCTCCCAAGACATAGGCAGATGCATGTTCTTCGCTTCCGACAATTGGGCAGGCGCCCACCCCAACATTGCCGCCGGCCTGTCGGCCAATGCCGGCGGCTTTTCCACCGCCTATGGCGACGGAGCGCTCGACCAGGCAGTCTACCAGCGCTTCAGCGAGATTTTCGAACGCGAGGTCGCGGTGTTCTTCGTCGCCACCGGCACGGCCGCCAACTCGCTGGCGCTGACCGCTTACAACAAGCCGGGCGGCATTTCCTTTGCTCATCGCGAATCGCATGTCATCGAGGACGAATGCGGCGCGCCGGTGTATTTTTCCGGCGGCTCACGCCTGCATGAGATCGATGGCGCGCTGGGCAAGATCGATCCGCACAATCTGGAAAGGACCATCGGCCGTTTCGCACCGGAAATCGTCCATTGGGGACGGCCGATGGCCGTTTCGATCACCCAGTCGACCGAGGTCGGCACCATCTACGGCCTGGATGAGATCGAGACGATCGCGGCGATCGCCAAACGATATTCGGTGCCCTTGCACATGGACGGCGCCCGCTTTGCCAATGCGCTGGTCGCGCTCGACACGTCGCCAGCCGAAATGACCTGGAAACGCGGCGTCGACATCCTGTCCTTCGGCGGCACCAAGAATGGCTGCTGGTGCGCCGAAGCGATCGTGCTGTTCGATCTTGATCGTGCCAGGGAATTGGCGTTCCTGCGCAAGCGCGCCGCCCAGCTGTTTTCGAAATCGCGCTTCGTCGCGGCGCAGTTCGAGGCCTATTTCAAAGACGGATTGTGGCTGGACACCGCCCGCCACGCCAACGCCATGGCCGCACGCCTTGCCGCCGCGATCGAGGATTCGGCCACGGCAAAGCTGGCATGGCTGCCGCAGGCAAACGAGGTTTTCGCAGTGATCAAGAAAGCCGAAGCTGAAAAGCTGCAGGCAGCGGGTGCGGCGTTCTATGATTGGCACAAGCCGCACGGCTTTGACGGCCACATCAGCGAGGACGAGTTGCTGTATCGCTTCGTCACCAGCTTCGCGACGACGGCCGATGAGGTCGACCGTTTTGGCCAGCTGATCGCCTGATACCGAAATCCCCGATAACAAAAAAGCGGCGCCTTTCGGCGCCGCTTCCGTCTCGGGAGGAGACTTCAAAGCAATTCCAGGAAAAGTGTTAGGCGGTTTTCCGTCCGGAATTGCGTCAGAACAGAGTTTAGGCAGCGGTCTTGGCCTCGATCTGCTTGGCCTTGGCCGAAGACGCCGTAATGGCGATCTTGCGCGGCTTCAGCTCCTCGGGGATGTTGCGCTTGAGGTCGACGAACAGCAGGCCGTTCTTCAGCGAAGCACCGACAACTTCGACGTGGTCGGCAAGCTGGAAGCGGCGTTCGAAGGCTCTCGAGGCAATGCCGCGATAGAGCAGTTCAGAGCCTTCGCCGGTGCCCTCGTCCTTGCGCTCACCCTTGACGGTCAGCACGTTGCGATGGGCTTCGATCGAGATTTCCTCGTCAGAGAAGCCGGCAACCGCCATCGAGATCCGGTAGGAATCCTCACCGGTGCGCTCGATGTTGTAGGGCGGGTAGGTCTGCGCGCCATCCGGCTGCGCAAGCGAATCGAGCATCGTGAACAGACGATCGAAGCCGACGGTCGAGCGATAAAGCGGGGAAAAATCAACGTGACGCATGAGGTGTTCTCCTGTTGAGCAACATGGTTTGCGTGTGGCCGGTGCGAAACCCTTGAGCGGCGTTTCGGGTGGGCCAGCGGCCCCGACATTGGCGACCGCACGAGACATTTGGGGAGCGCTGGAAAGCATTTCAAGATTTCACCTGGCGGCAAAAGCCACGGCGGCCGGACCCTTGATGAACGGCAGATGAACCGGCACTTCGGCGCGCGTTCAGGCAGCCGGCGCTAAAGTCCATTCCAGGATCAAGGACTGGCGGCGCCGATTGCACAACAGGCACCGCAACGAGGCCGACCGGGTGTAACGTCCCTTCCTCCCGGATCGACAGAGGCCGGAAGCACGCTTTCAAGCGGCTTCCGGCCTTCCCTGTTGCAGCCCAGTCAGTCACCGGGAATTCCTTGGCTTTTGGCGCATGGGCGTCTATCACCTTAGCGGAGCCGGCCAGCGCAGGCGGGCATGCGAGACGCCGAGCACGAAGCGCCGAATGACGGATCTTTTCACCGAAAACTCCCTTTTTCACGAAATCGAGGGCAATCCGCGGCCGGAAAACGCCGCCGGCGGCTTCTTCACCACGCGTGACCACAAGAATATCCGCTACGGCCTGTTCGGCGCGGTCGCTCGCCCGATGAAGGGCACCGTGGTCCTGCTCACCGGCCGCAACGAGTGCATCGAGAAATATTTCGAAACCATCCGCAACCTTGCCGATCGTGGCTTTGGCGTCGCCACGCTCGACTGGCGCGGCCAGGGCGATTCAGACCGGCTGATCCGCGATCGCCAGCGCGGCTACGTCAGCAGCTTCCGCGACTACACCGCCGACCTCGAACAGTTCTTCGAGGAGATCGTGCTGCCCGATTGCCGCGGACCCTACTACATCCTGGCCCATTCGGCAGGCGCATTGATCACCCTGCTGGCCGCGCCGTCGATGGTGAACCGCGTCCGGCGCATGGTGCTGATCGCGCCTTTCATGACGCTGCCCGACCTGCCGGTCTCGATCTCGACGGTTCGCCGCGTCTGTTCCCTGTTCTGCGCTCTCGGCCTCGGCCGGCTCTATGCCGCCTGGGGTCCGCGGCCGAGGGTAACGGCCCCTTTCGAGACCAACAAGCTGACATCGGACCCGGAACGCTATCGGCGCAACACACGGATCTATGAAGAATACCCGCAACTGGCGCTTGGCGGGCCGACGATCCGTTGGCTGCGGGCAGCCGCGAAAGCTTCGGAAGCCGTCAACGACCCCGACTTCATGGCCCGGATCCAGGTCCCGCTGCTGATCATCGCCGCCGGCGCCGACCAGGTCGTCTCGACCAGGGCTGTCGAAGCCTACGCCAGGCGTCTGCGGCTCGGTTCATTGCTGATGATCGACGGCTCCCGCCACGAAATCCTGCAGGAAGCCGACATCTACCGCGAGCAATTGCTCGCCGCCTTCGACGCCTTCATTCCCGGCAGCGACGACCCCACGGCCTGACGGCCGCCGGTCGCTGGTCAGCCGCGCAAGGCGGCCATGGCAGCTGCGTGGAGTTCCGGCGTTGCAGCCGCCAGGACATCGCCGCCCTTTTCCGCAGGCCCGCCATCGAATGTGGTGACCACACCGCCTGCCTTCTCGATGATCGGGATCAGCGCCACGATGTCGTATGGCTTCAAACCGGGATCGGCGACGATATCGACGCTTCCCGAAGCGATCATGGCGAAGGCATAGCAATCGGCGCCATAGCGGGCGAGTTGGATCTGTCTTTCGAATGCATCGTAACGGTTGCGCGCTTCGCCTTTGAATAGCGCCGGCGTGGTGGTGAACAGCGTCGCCTGGTCCAACTTCGTCGTCTTGCGGGTCGTCAGTTTTCGCGGCCCGCCCGGCCCCTCATAGTGCGAACCTGAGGCGTTGGCGTAGAACAGCTCGCCGGTGAAGGGTTGCGCCATCATGCCGGCAACGGCGTCACCGTCGACCGTCAGCCCGACCAGCGTGCCCCACACCGGCAGGCCGGAAATAAAGGCGCGCGTGCCGTCGATCGGGTCGATCACCCAGACATGCCGGCTCGAAATGTTCTCGCTGCCATGCTCCTCGCCGAGAATGCCATGGTCGGGATACTCGGCAGAGATCAGCGCCCGGATGGCGCGCTCGGCCTCGCGATCGGCCTCGGTGACCGGATCGAAACTGCCCTGTTCCTTGTTGGCGACCGCGCCTTGGGCACGAAAGCGCGGCAAGGTCTCCGCCGCTGCCACCTGCGCAATGCGGCGCATGAAATCGACACTGATGTCCAACTGATTCTCCCGCACTGCAGCATGTCCGAGCCGTGCTCTGCCGCCAATTTCGTACCAAAACAAGTGTGTTCGACGACTTCTCCGCCACGGCATCTGTTGCCCGGATGTCACATAAGCGTCGTCGAAACGCAATTTCCACATCAGAGTGAATTAAAAAAGCCTGAAGGTCGCTTGACATTTGTGCAACGCACAATACCCTTGACCTCGGACAGGGTTTCCTGTCCATGCCCTCCTTGGGCGTTTCCTCCCTAGACTTCGACCGTATCGTGCAAACGATGCGGTCTTTTTTTACGCCGCGATTTCACTCCGCGGCCAGCGGCAGGTCGATGAAATGATGGTCGGGCATCGACATCAGGTCGGCTGAGAACCGCGTCAGATCGTCGGCCAGCGCATCGAAGCCGGCGGCCTTCTCGAATGTCCGTTCGTTCATGTAGAGCCCGCGATTGACCTCGATCTGCAGCGCATGCAGATGGCGCGCCGGGCGGCCGTAATGCTCGGTGATGAAGCCGCCGGCATAGGGTTTGTTGTGGGCAACCGAATAGCCCATGGCGCTGAGCAGGCCGATCGCGGTCTCGGTCAGGGCGGCGGTTGCCGAGATGCCGAAACGGTCGCCGATGATGAAGTCGGGCCGCAGCCCGCTGTCGCCGACACGGATGCTCGCCGGCATCGAATGACAGTCGATCAGCACGGCAAAACCGAACCGCGCATGGGTCCGGGTCAAAAGCCGCTTCAGCGTCTCGTGATAGGGCTTGTAGACGGTTTCGATCCGGGCAACGGCTTCCGACAGCGGCAGGCGGCCGGAATAGATGTCGAGCCCCTCGCCGACCAGCTTCGGCACCGTGCCAAGCCCACCCGCCACCCGCGCCGAGCGGATGTTGCAGAAGGACGGCACTGGCTCGGCGAACATGCGAGGATCGAGCTCCCACGGCTCGCGATTGACGTCGAGATAGGCCCTCGGAAAATTCGCCGCCAGCAGCGGCGCGCCGAGCGCCACGGCACCGCCGAACAGCTCATCGACGTAACAGTCTTCCGACCGGCGGATGGCGTTGCGGTCCAGCCTTGCCATGGCCAGGAACCGTTCGGGATAGTAGCGGCCGCTATGCGGCGAA
Source organism: Mesorhizobium sp. M7A.F.Ca.CA.001.04.2.1 (assembly GCF_003998485.1). NCBI lineage: Bacteria > Pseudomonadati > Pseudomonadota > Alphaproteobacteria > Hyphomicrobiales > Phyllobacteriaceae > Mesorhizobium > Mesorhizobium sp. M7A.F.Ca.CA.001.04.2.1. The sequence continues at coordinate 100,309 of NZ_RZQT01000005.1, read as the reverse complement.
TTGAAGAGGAAGGGGACGCGCTGCTCGGCGCCCGACCGGATTTCGAAGGGTGGAAAGACCGAAAAATCCTCGGCTGCCGTCTTCAATTTGAACGAACCCGAAAACACCAGTGCATCATGATGTGAAAGTGCCACCTTGCAGGCCGCGTGTCCAGCATTTCAGCGGCGGCACACCCCCGGCAAATATGGATCATCGTCGTCTGCGTTCACTTGATGTTTACCCTCACCTCCTCATATACAGGATGGTTAACGGGCTTGCCCAACGGCAATCTCGGGCGGGTGATTCGGACAGGATATCATGGCACGCATTCTTCTGGCGGAAGACGACGACGATATGCGTCGGTTCCTCGTCAAGGCGCTGGAGCGCGCCGGTTACCAGGTCAGCGATTTCGACAATGGCGCCAGCGCCTATGAGCGGCTGCGCGAAGAGCCGTTCTCGCTGCTGCTGACCGACATCGTCATGCCGGAGATGGACGGCATCGAGCTGGCGCGCCGCGCCACCGAGATCGATCCCGATCTGAAAGTCATGTTCATCACCGGTTTCGCCGCTGTTGCGTTGAACCCGGATTCCAAGGCGCCGAAAGACGCCAAGGTCCTGTCGAAGCCATTCCATCTGCGCGACCTCGTCAACGAGGTGGAGAAGATGCTGCAGGCGGCCTGAGCCGTTTTCTAGGCGAGGCGCCGCACCTCTTCGCCACTGCGGCGAGACGACGCCTTCTTTCCTTTTTCCTGCTATTGACGCGCTGGATCAAAAATGGTGTATGCGCGGCTTCGGATGGGCGTGTAGCTCAGCGGGAGAGCACTGCATTGACATTGCAGGGGTCACAGGTTCAATCCCTGTCACGCCCACCATCCAACCAGACAAATCAGACTTGGATCGACATGCTGGCCGGCTCGCCAGACAAAGCGCGTGGGCATGGCGCGCGGGATGAGCAGCGTCGAGGTGGTGGCGGAAGAACGCCTCACTTGGGATAAGCAGGGCACAGCGTGGCACAGGGCCGTCCAGGGCGCGCGTTACACAGAGGTGGACGGTTTCGGTGCCTCAAGGGGAGGCTGGACGTTGGCGAGCTTTCGAGCGCAACGCGCCCGTCCCAGCGCTGACCGGAACGGGCGACACGCAATCAGATCATTGCGGCGCTGGATCAGGCGTATTTCCCGGCCTGTCGCCGCCGCCCTTGCCTTCGCGGCAAGGCTCGCCGATGCCGCAGCATTTGCCGTTATAGGTGACGCCAGGCTTCAGCTTGTCGCATTCCCTGGGAGCGGTTGTCTTGCAGCCGGCCAGCACCGAAACGGCGATGGCGGCCAAAAAGACGTTTCTCGAGACAGTAAACATAAGAGTTCTCCTTGATGAACCATGTTTGGACACATCACTTGGTCGCGCCTCGGGTGAATTGGTTCACAAAAATAGTGATGGCGGCGAAAACAACCCTCACGGTTGTTCGACAGAGGACACTCCTGGGCAGGCGCAGCAATCGCGTGGCGACGTGTCGGCGACGGCGAACACGCCCACGATGACGATGGCGGCCGATGCGGCGTCCTAGATGAATTGTGTGGTCATCTGGTCTGGAATCCAGCCAAAGCCCTGGTGATGCCGACAAGATGGCAACGAAGATCACGGCGGCAATAAGCTGAGCACGGTGTTCCTGGACATGGGGCGGGAACGCCGCGCTGATTTGGGTTGAAGGTAAGCGGGCCTTGCGGCATGCGTTCCGGGACAAGGTGAAGTGAGGATTTTATGCGGGGCGTTGCGATTCTTACAGAGGGAAGAAGCGGTTCGAACTGGCTGGGAAGCCTGACGAACGCAACTGGCCTGATGGGACGGTCGGAGGAATGGCTTGATCCGGCCTATCTACGCTTCGATCCCCGCACCTATGATGATCTTGAAAAAGCGGTCATCGAGAAAGCGTCGACCGACAACGGGCGGTTTGCGATCAAGTTGTTTCCGCGCCATCTGGCCTGGTGTAAGGAGAAATTCGGAAAGGATTTTCTATTCGAGATTCGAAGAAAACACGGCTTGGAATTCATTTTGTTGGAACGTCGCGACCGAATTCAGCAAGCTATTTCGTTCTACCGAGCTAGGATGTCTGGAATGTGGACGAGCCGGCACGAAGGGAAAGTCAATCCGCGCTCTGTTCCTTATAGCTTCGCCGACATCAGCCAAGCGTATTTCCAGATTGATCGAAGCTATGCGTTCTGGAGGTCCTACCTACAACTTGCGGGGCTGGATTGTCGTCAATTCGTCTACGAAGATTTGCAGCAAGACCCACGGCCCTATCTGGAAGCTGTGGCGGATTATATGGGCGTCCAGGTCCCGGAAGACACCGCCAATTCGAGATTCACTATTCAACGGGACAGCCTCACGGAAGAATGGATAGTGCGCTTTCGTGAGGACGCAGCGGCCAAGGGCGCCATTGAGGGCATCGGGGAGATGGCGGTGCCAAGAACGCTCGACAATATCGCCCGCTTTGCCCTGAAACGGCCCCTGATCCGAAAGCGCTTCTAGAGGCAGGTACTTTCTTCGGGGGAATTCGATGATCGTTGCAGCTGGCTCGGTTCCAGCGCTCAATGCCCCGGCTCTTCCTCCAGAACACCTGGAGGATAGAAATGCTCTCTTCCGGGATATCCTGGCCGCCGTGCAGCTTGCTGGGAACGGCGGGCCAGGGGGCAGATAGTTTCGTCATGTCGCTCGAACCTGCCATTGCGGCAAAAAGTTCCGGAACCATCCTTCAAGCTGATGGAATCGCGGATCGCGTGTGCAGGATCGGCATTTCCCGGCTGTGCGCCAGAGGTAGAGCGGTTCGCATTTGGGTTGACTTCTAGCCTGCACCTGGCGCAACGCCGCATGTAGTGCTTGAAGTTGGCGGAGGGTTTCTCGATTGGGTTGAGGTCCGAACTATAGGGGGCAGGAAGGAGAGCCTCGCGGAGCCAGCCTACTGGTCATCGTCATCGTTATTGTCTGGATTGTCGACCAAACATCCCGCGCCGTGACACCCTTGGTAATTGCCTTGAGTGTCGAAATTCGGATTGCCATCCTTGTCGTAACTCGGCCTTGGATCGATGTAGCTGTCGTCCTTTCGACGCGCTTCCTTGCGATCCTTGTCTCTCTGTTCTTGCGCGGCCATGCGATCCAATGAGCGCTGCTCATCTTCTGAACGTTGTGAGGTCTGTTGCATCATGCAGTCGGCAAACCTGTTGGTTCCTGGCCTGTAGCCGTAAGACGCGCACTGTTGCTGATCCATTGCGCGCTGATCCTCAGCGCTGACGCAACCGGCAACCGCCAACGGCACAAGCGCGATCAGCACATATCTCATCTTGAAATTCGGCATTTTGTCACTCCAGATTATTCTGATGGCACCGGGCAAGAGAGGTCACCCTCCTGGCAGTTCAGGTAGGCCTTCAACTGCCTGGTGCGGGCCTTGGTCAGGTCAGCCTGACAAGCAGCGGCAACCATCGGCGCCGCGGAGCCACCATCGTCACCGCTGGATTGAAACGTGCATTCGGCGTTGCGGAACGCAATCCACGCTCTCTGCGCTTTCACGAACCGTGCCTTGCCGTCGGAATCATCCGTAAGCCGCTTCTGGATTTGCTTGAAGGTCTGGTTCAATGCCTGATCGGCTCTTTTGAAGTCCGAAGCTGGATCGGCCAGAGCCGCGGTGGCGGCGAACGACAGCATGGCGACCGCAGCAAGTAGAAAACGCATGATTGTATCCCCCTCATGAAAACAACCACAAGTAAGCACGCATAGGAGCAGCCGGCAAGGCCTGGAAAACCGTATAGTAAGCAAAGGGTTGTCGGGTTCAACAATGCAGGACGGACGAGGCTAGGGCCGTGAGGTGATTGCGGGGAGTGGCAGATAACTCATGCATTCGATGCAATGGCGGTCGAATGCGGCCGCCACAAGCTGACCATGTTTGGACACATCGCTTGGTCGCGCGCCGGGAGGATTGGTTCCAAGAAAATTGCGATCACCGGCGCATCTTTTGCGAGCTTGCCTTTGCGTGAAGGCGAATCGCCGATGCCGGGGCATTTGCCATGCTATGTGGTTTTCGGATTTGATTTATCGCATTGTCCTGTCGGCGTTGCCTGGCAACCTGCCGTCACTTATGCAGCAGAACGTAACAGGACATTCGCAACGTTACATGCGAGAGACGTTTTCCATGATTGATCGTGTCGCACAATTCAGGGCTTGGTCGCCTCACGCTCAGAAATGGTCCAGAGTCGAAGTCGGAATGATTGGCGAAACCGCGCGCATCCCCGAGGCGGTGATCGGGATCCGGTCTCCCTGCGTGCCGTCATGAGCTCACAGCCCGGTAGGACAAAACTATCGTCCTGGCCGAAGATATATCGCGAACTGAACCGTGTGCGCACGCAATTGCGGTCGCCGTGGTCGACATTGGGCAACGCGCTCATTTCCGCAAAGCAGAACGCTGAATACCGGCGCGAACTCGGCAAGCGGATCGAGGCCGCCCGCGAGACTTACACGGCGTCGCCGATCTCGCAGATTGCCGACAGCTTCATGCTCGTCCGGATCATCGGCAATGATCTGGAACCGCGACACCGCAAGGGCCAGTCATTCGACAACGTGCTGTTCATTCTGGACAACGAACCGGTCTTCGACGCCTGCGAAAAATTCTGGATCGTCAATCGAATAGTCGACACCGACGAGGAAGCCCGGATCATCGGCCTGCTCGAAAGCCGCCGCCAGAATTTTCATACAATCCCCTTCGAACTCGATCAGTACCGGAAGATATCCTGGGACGTCGAGCAGCTTGTTGCCGGCGACCTCCGATTCTCAGAGAAGGGCCGGGCGAGCGGACAGTCCGCGCGTTACGAAACGCACATCCGCCGCAGCAAGAACCTCTATGTGATGAACAACAATGGGGCTCGCAACGCCGCGCTCGCGATTGCCCGCGACAGGGCAAAATGGCTGATGCCCTGGGACGGGAACTGCTACCTGACAGACTCTGCGTTCCAGCGGATACGGTCCGCGATCGAGAAAAACCCGCACCTTCCCTACGCTGTGGTGCCCATGGCGCGCATTGTCGACAATGCGCTTCTGCTGGACCAGAGCTTCCAGCCGCCGGCCGAGGAGGAGCCGCAGATCATATTTCGAGCCGATACCACGCAACTGTTCGACGAAAACTATGGTTACGGAAGGCGGCCAAAAATCGAGATGCTGTGGCGGTTGGCAGTTCCTGGCCCCTGGGACCGCTACCGCGACGACGCCTGGGATTTTCCACGCCCGGTCCGGGCGGCGGATGCCGGGCTGCTCCAGAAAGCGGGCTGGGTGGCGCGCCTGGATTCAGGGCGTTCGCATCTGGAGATCGGCAAGGCCGGCTTCGTCGCGCGTCTGGTCAGCCGCGATCAGGCGATCGTCGATATGGTCGATCAATGTGACGCCAAGGCAGTCGCCGCTCGGCTTGATACCTCCCGCCTGGCCTTTTATGACGAAGACGCCCTGGCCCACGCGGTGAAGGACGGGCCCATCCTGCACCATCTCGAAACCGCGGCCGGACAGGCACTCGCCCGCGGTCCGTTCAGCGTGCTCGACAAGACTGGCCTAGCCCCCAGCGGGGATCCCCAGGACTATTTTCACCCCGCGCCTTACTGGTGGCCCGCCCCCGACAGACCCGACGGCCTGCCCTATATCCGGCGCGATGGCGAACGCGTGCCCGGCACGGCATTGTATGCAGCAGGAAGCGAAACCTACGATCGCACACGCTTACAGCGCGTCTTCGACGACACAACCGTGCTTGCGCTCGCCGCAACCGTGCTTGATGGGCATCATTATGCCGTCCACGCCGCCAGGCTCATTCGCGCATGGTTTATCGATCCCAGGACAAGAATGAACCCGCATTTGCGCTATGCGCAGGTGCGGTCGGGCCACGACAACAATGAAGGGTCCGGCCACGGCATCATCGAGCTGAAGGATTTCTATTTCTTCCTGGATGCCGTACGCCTGCTCGAGCGAACAGGAGTACTGGGCGACGAGGATCGCGAGGCGTTCAGAGCCTGGCTCGGTTCCTACTGCGAATGGCTGGACACCGCGCCGGCAGCCGCGACGGCCTTCTGCAGCAGCAGCAACCAAGGAACATATTACGATTTGCAGCGGGCATCGATCGCCACGTTTCTTGGCGATAGCGCCACCCTGGCCAAGATCAGCCTCTATGCTCGGGAGAGACTAGCAACCCAGATCGCAGCCGATGGCTCCTTGCCCAGGGAACTGTCCCGCACGCGCCCCAGGCACTACGCCATGTTTACCTTGCAAGGCTGGACGTCGCTGGCTCGTGTCCTGTCTTCGGTCGGTGACAATCTCTGGCAACACAAGACAGCCGAGGGACTGGGACTGGTCCAGGCGCTGCACTGGCTTGTTGCGCACGAGAACAAGCCACACACCATGTCGGCCGAAACTGTCGATCCGGATCGGCTTGGGCCGCTGCTTCTCGACCTGACGCACCATGATCCCGCAGGAATGCCACCTGCCGATCTGGGAAGGGCGACCAAGCCCATTTTTCATCCAGACGAGGCAATCGCGCCTTTTTGGCTGTGGCGGAGACGTTAGCGACGCCCGGCATTCCTGGCCTGTCACGTCGATGATGAGAACCACTTTCCGCGCTTCAAACGCCCGCGACGGTGCAAAGGCTCTTCATCCTGGTGACCGCCAGTTCCGGATCGGCCAGCAATCCGGCCTGGTCGGCAAGGCGGAACACGTCGGCATAGTGACGGATGCCGCGCGCCGACTGCATGCCGCCGACCATCGCAAAATGATCCTGATGGCCATTCAGCCAGGCCATGAAGACGAGGCCGGCCTTGTAATACTCGGTCGGCGCCTCGAAGATCTTTCGCGACAGCGGCACGGTTGGTGCCATCAACGCGTCAAAGCCGGCGCGGTCGCCTTCCGCCAGTTTCGCCAGCGCCGCGTTGGCGACCGGCGCGATGGCGTCGAAAATACCGAGCAATGCGTGCGAGTGCCTTTTCTCGTCGCCGGCGATCAGTTCGGGATAATTGAAATCGTCGCCGGTGAACATGACGACGCCGTCCGGCAGACGGTTCCTCAGCGCGACCTCCTTGCCGGCATCGAGCAGTGAGATTTTTATCCCCTCCACCTTGCCGACGTGGCGTTCGATGATGGCAACGACTGTATCGAGAGCGACCTCGAAATTCTCGCTGCCCCAATAGCCCCTGAGCGCCGGATCGAACATGTCGCCCAGCCAGTGCAGGATGACCTTGCCGGAGGACTGCGACAGGATGCGGTCATAGACGCTGACATAGTCGTCCGACCCTTTGGCAACTGCCGCCAACGCCCGGCTGGCCATCATGATCGCCTTGCCGCCGAGCCCTTCGATAAAAGCGAACTGCTCTTCATAGGCCTTGATGACGTCATCGATTGTTTTGGCGGCGGCGGGCGCCAGATGGTCGGTGCCGGCGCCCGAGGCGAGATCGGCGCCATCGACCGTGCGCGCCTCGGCGATCGAGCGGCGGATCAATTCCTGCGCGTTTGCCCAGTCGAAACCCATGCCGCGCTGCGACGTGTCCATCGCTTCGGCGATGCGGAAGCCCAGCCGCCACAGATGGTGACGGAACGCCATCGTCCTCTCCCAGTCGACCACCGGTCTGGACCACGGATCGGTCATGGCGAGCGGATCGGCAACGACGTGCGCGGCGGCATAGGCGATACGCGAAAATCGCGCGCCGATGTCAGGCTGCACGGGCTCGCCGACCAGCGTGTACCGGGTGCTGCCGACACCCTCACCAGGCAAGGAAATGTCCATCCATCGCTCCCTTCGCAACGTACTAAATGGAACGTTCCAATAAATCAAGGGCCTTTAAAATTCGAACTCCCTGCAGGATGAAATGCTGCATTGCAACAAGAAAGCCTTATGGAGCATGCCATTTGAGTACACACAATCGACGTTCGAGGCGCGGGAAAAATCCCGATTGACTCACGAGCGGAGCAGAGATTAGAACGTTCCAATAGCTTTGGGCCTGCAGTCGGGAGGATGCATCTGGATGGCCAACCGGGCCAAGGCGACGATATTCGACATCGCCCGCGAAGCGGGCGTGTCCAAATCGACGGTATCGCTCGTGCTCCAGGGCAGCGGACTGATCCGGCCCGAAACAGCGAGCAAGGTGCGCAAGGCGATCGAGGATGTCGGTTACGTCTACAACCGCGGCGCCGCCAATCTGCGCAAGGCGCACTCCAACGTCATCGGCATGGTCATCAACGATCTCACCAATCCTTTCTTCGCAGAGCTGGCGGTCGGCATGGAGCGGGTCTTCCAGTCGGCCGGCATCGTGCCGTTCATCGCCAACACGGCGGAAAATCCGGTGCGCCAGGAAGAAGTGCTGAAGTCGCTGATGGAGCAAGGCGTCGCCGGCCTCATCGTGTCGCCGGCTCGCGGCACGACGCCGGGCGCCTTCAGGCGGATCGAGACGGCAGGTCTGCCGGTGGTCTTCGCCATGCGCCGGCTTCCCGAGAGCCGCATTCCGGTCATCGCGCCCGACAATCATCGCGGCGCCTATCTCGCCACCGCTCATCTGATCGGCAAGGGACATCGCCGGCTGGTCTTCTTCGGCGGCTCGTCCGATCTCGTCGTCTATCACGAGCGGCTTGGCGGATTTCGCGAAGCCTGCGAGACGCAGGGCATCTCTGACCGCGACGCATTGGTCGTCGAGGGAGAGACCAGCCGCAGAGGTGGTATCGCATGCCTCGAAACTGCTCTCGCAATGGCTGAACCGCCGACCGCGGCACTCTGCTTCAACGACGCCGTCGCCTTTGGCGCCATGCTGGCGCTGCGCAAGCGCGGGCTTGAGCCGGGAGTTGATTTCGCCATCGTCGGCTTCGACGATGTGGCCGAGGCCGAGCATTACATGCCGGCTCTGACCAGCGTCGCGGTGGACTCGGCGGGTCTTGGCGAACGCGCCGCCCATGTCATGTTGAAAATGATCCAGTCACGCACAACACGGGCCGAAGACCATATCGGCGCGGTCAATCTGGTGGTCAGGGAAAGCTGCGGCCCGGATCGCCGCATTCGAAACAGGGCGGCCGGTTCGGGAGGCGCTGCATGAGCGTCAAATGGAGCTTGATCGGTGCCAGCACGATCGTCAGGCAGTTCATGATCAACGCCATCCGCGCGCAAGGCGAGGACAGCATCTGGTCATCGGCGTCAGTTGAAGCAGCATTGCAAACCGCGAAATCAGGCAAGGCGGTCGCAATCGAGCCTAAGCTCGGGAGTGTGAATTGAGCAAGGTGGTCTCCGCGGCGCAGGCAGCCGGCCTGGTCAAGGACGGCATGGTCGTGTCGGTGTCCTCGTCGAGCGGCCTCGGCTGCCCCGATGCGGTGCTCGCCGCGATCGGCGAACGCTTCGACGCAGAAGGCCATCCGAAGAACATCACCACGCTGCACCCGATCGCAGCCGGCGACATGTATGGCATCAAAGGCATCGACCATCTGGCCAAGCCGGGACTGCTGAAGCGTACCTTGTGCGGCTCCTACCCGTCCGGCCCCTCCTCTTCCGAACCGCCGCAGATCTGGAAGATGATCGGCGACAATTCGGTCGCCGCCTACAACGTGCCGTCCGGCATCCTGTTCGATATGCACCGCGAAGCCGCGGCCAAGCGGCCGGGCGTGCTGACCAAAGTCGGTCTCGACACCTTCGCCGACCCGCGCCACCAGGGCTGCGCCATGAACGCCGCCGCCAGCGAGCCGATCGTTTCGGTGCAGCAGTTCGACGGCGAGGAATGGCTCTATTTCCGCTCTATCGTGCCGCAGGTGTCGATCATCCGCGCCACGTCGGCCGACGAGCGCGGCAACCTCACCTACGAGCATGAGGGCGCCTATCTCGGCGGCCTGGAACAGGCGCTCGCCGCCCGCAACAATGGCGGCATCGTCATCGCGCAGGTCAAGCGCGTCGTCGAGAACGGCACGCTGAAACCGCATGACGTGCGCGTCCCCGGCGTTCTGGTCGACCATATCGTCGTCGCGCCCGACCAATTGCAGACGACGCTGACACCCTACGACCCGGCGATCTCCGGAGAAATCTTCCGGCCGCTGTCGAGCTTCCGCACGCCGGAGATGAACGTGCAGAAGGTGATCGCGCGCCGCGTCGCCATGGAGTTGCGCGACGGCATGGCCGTCAACATCGGGTTCGGCATTTCCGCCAATGTGCCGCGCATCCTTCTCGAGGAAGGCCAGCACGGCAAAATTACCTGGGTGATCGAACAGGGCGCGGTCGGCGGCGTGCCGCTGCTCGACTTCAAATTCGGCTGCTCATCGAACGCCGACGCCTTCATGCCCTCGCCGCACCAGTTCATCTATTTCCAGGCCGGCGGCTTCGACGCCTCGCTGCTGTCCTTCCTGCAGATCGATCGACACGGCTCTGTGAATGTTTCGAAGCTTTCGGCGCGGCCGCATGTCACCGCCGGCGCCGGCGGCTTTGTCGACATCACCGCACGGGCGAAGAAGATCGTCTTCTCCGGCTTCTTCAATGCCGGCGCCAAGCTGTCTCTGGCCGATGGCGGCATCCGCATCGACCACGAGGGCAAGGTCAAGAAGGTGGTCAACGAAGTCGAGCACATCTCGTTTTCGGGCAAGCGCGCGGTGGCGCAGGGACAGGACATCACCTATGTCACCGAACGCTGCGTGATGAAGCTGACGCCGGAGGGCTTGGTCGTCACAGAACTCGCACCCGGCATCGATCTGCAGCGTGATGTGCTGGCCCAGTCGGAAATTCCGTTGGCCGTTGCCAGGGACCTCAAGACGACACCGGCAGCCCTCTATCAGGAGCAACCGATAGGCCTGTCGCTGAATGGCGGCGCCTCGCTCGGAGGCGCGCGTGGCTGAGCCTCTCGTCACCTTCGAGCAGGATGGCGCCATCGGTACCATCACGCTGCGCCGGCCGGAGAAATTCAACGCACTGGACATTCCGATGCTGCGGGCGCTAGAGACGGCGCTCGACGCGGCCGAGATGGCCGAGGGCGTCCGCGTCGTGCTGCTGCGCGGCGAAGGCAAGGGCTTTTGCGCCGGTGGCGATGTCGAAGCCTGGGCGCAGATGAGTGCCGCCGATTTCCAGGTGCAGTGGGTGCGCTACGGCCACCGCGTCTTCGACCGCTTGGCGCGGCTGCGGCAGCCGACAATCGCCGTCCTGTCCGGCCATGCGCTGGGCGGCGGCCTGGAACTGGCTGCGGCTTGCGACTTCCGCGTGGCGGAAACACAAATGAAATTAGGCTTCCCGGAAACCTCGATTGGCGTCGTGCCCGGCTGGTCCGGTACGCAGCGCGCCGTGCGCCGCTTCGGCGCGCAGACGGTGCGCCGCATGGCGCTGGGCGGCGAGATCCTTCTCGCCCCCGAGGCACTCGCCCTGGGCATCGTCGACCGGGTGGTCGCAACTGGCAACGCACACGAAGAAGCAAAGGCGTGGGCGGAAAAGATCGCCGAGCGCGGCCCGCTGGCGACGGAAGCCGCCAAGCTGATGATCGCGGTCGCCGAAGGCGAGGAAAGTGCCGCCGCCACCGAAGCGCTGGCCAGCGGCTTCATCGCCCTGACCGGCGATCTGAAGGCCGGCGTCGATGCCTTCAAGGCCAAGCAGAAGCCGGCCTTTTCGAGATCCTAGAGCAAACATATGAACGCACCCCTGAAGATCGCCATGCCGGCCGAGGCGGCCGAAGCCCCGAAAGGCTACAAGCTGCTGATCGACGGTAAGCATGTCGATGCCCGCGACGGCCGTACGATTGCTCGAAACAGCCCCGGCCACGGCTTCACCGTCTCGCACTATGCGCAGGCCGGTGAGGCCGAAGTGGAAGCCGCTGTGCTTGCCGCCCACAGGGCTTTCGAAACGGGTCCATGGCCGCGCATGAAGGCGGCCGAACGTGCCACGATCCTGCTCAAGGCAGCTGATCTGATCGAGGGCCGACTGGAAGACATCGCCCGGCTCGACGCACTGGAATCGGGCAAACCGATCGCCCAGGCACGCGGCGAGATCGGCGGCGCCGTCGACATCTGGCGCTATGCCGCCTCGCTTGCCCGCACCCTGCATGGTGAAACCTACGCCAATCTCGGCGACGCCATGCTGGGTGTCGTCCTGCGCGAACCGATCGGCGTCGTCTCGATCATCACCCCGTGGAATTTCCCGTTCCTGATCGTCAGCCAGAAACTGCCCTTCGCGCTCGCCGCCGGCTGCACGGCGGTGGTCAAGCCGAGCGAAATGACCTCGGCCTCGACCTTCGTGCTCGGCGACATCCTGATGCAGGCCGGCCTGCCCGCCGGCGTCGTCAATATCCTGGCCGGACTTGGCGCCGATGTCGGTGCGCCGATGGTCAGCCACCCGCTGGTCGAAATGGTCTCGTTCACCGGCTCCACCCGCGTCGGCAAAATGACGATGGCATCCGCCGCGCAGTCGCTGAAGAAAGTCTCGATGGAGCTCGGCGGCAAGAACGGCCAGATCGTCTTCCAGGACGCCGACCTCGAAGCGGCCGCCGATGCGGCGGTGTTCGGCGGCTTCTTCAATGCCGGCGAGTGCTGCAATGCCGGCAGCCGGCTGATCGTGCACGAGGCGATCGCCGACGATTTTCTCAGCGCCGTCAAGGCGCTTGCCGCCAGGGTCACGGTCGGCGATCCGCTCGATGACCAAACCAAGGTCGGCGCGATGATCTCGTCCGACCATTTGGCCAAGGTTGCCGGTTACGTTGCGGCAGCCGCGACCGAGGGCAGCAGCATCTACAGCGGAGGCAAGCAATTGGCCTCCAATATCGGTCAATACCTCGATCCCACCATCATCCGCGGCGTCACCGAGGACATGGCCATAGCGCGCGAGGAAGTGTTCGGCCCGGTGCTCTCGGTGCTGACTTTTGAATCGATTGAAAAGGCGTTGCACATCGCCAACAACACGCCCTATGGTTTGTCGGCGGGCGTGTGGAGCGCCAGCATCGACACTTGCATGTCGGTCGCGCGCGGCGTGCGTTCGGGAACCGTTTGGGTGAACACATTCATGGAAGGTTATCCCGAGCTGCCTTTCGGAGGCTATAAGCAGTCCGGTCTCGGACGCGAACTCGGCAAACGCGCCGTCGAGGACTATACCGAGGAAAAGACAATCCAGTTTCATCGCGGCCAGCGCACCGGGTGGTGGGTCGGCTGAGTTGAGAAGAACCCGGCGGCATCCGCCGGTCGTGTAATGCAACAAGGGAGGAAGTACATGTTGCGCAAACTGCTTATCGGAACGGCTCTCGCGTCGGGCCTGGCTTTCGCGGCCCACGCCGAGGACGTCAAGGAAGTCCAGATGCTGCATTGGTGGACCTCGGGCGGCGAAGCGGCTGCTCTCAACGTCCTCAAGGGTGATCTGGCCAAGGAAGGCTATGCCTGGAAGGACGTGCCGGTGGCCGGCGGCGGCGGCGATGCCGCCATGACCGCGCTGAAGGCGATGGTCGCGGCCGGCAATTATCCGACCGCCTCGCAGATGCTCGGCTACACCGTGCTCGACTATGCAGCCGCCGGCGTCATGGGCGACCTGACCGAAACGGCGAAGAAGGAAGGCTGGGACAAGTCCGTTCCGGCAGCCCTGCAGAAGTTTTCGGTCTATGACGGCAAGTGGGTCGCGGCGCCGGTCAACGTTCACTCGGTCAACTGGCTGTGGATCAACAAGGCCGTCCTGGACAAGATCGGCGGCACCGAGCCGAAGACCTTCGACGACTTCGTTGCCCTGCTCGACAAGGCCAAGGCGGCAGGCGTGATCCCGCTCGCTCTCGGCGGCCAGAACTGGCAGGAAGCCACCATGTTCGACTCCGTCGTGCTGTCGACCGGCGGACCCGAGTTCTACAAGAAGGCCTTCAACGACCTCGATGACGAGTCCCTGAAGTCCGACACGATGAAGAAGTCGTTCGACAATCTGGCCAAGCTCGTCACCTATGTCGACCCCAACTTCTCGGGCCGCGACTGGAACCTTGCCACCGCCATGGTCATCAAGGGCGATGCCCTGGTGCAGGTCATGGGCGACTGGGCGAAGGGCGAGTTCCACGCCGCCAACAAGACCCCGGGCACCGACTTCCTGTGCTATCGCTTCCCGGGCACCGACGGCTCGGTGATCTACAACTCCGACATGTTCGGCATGTTCAATGTTCCCGACGACCGCAAGGCCGCCCAGGTCGCACTGGCCACCGCCACCCTGTCGAAGAGCTTCCAGTCGGCCTTCAACGTCGTCAAGGGTTCGGTTCCGGCCCGTACCGACGTTCCGGACACCGACTTCGACGCTTGCGGCAAGAAGGGCATCGCCGACCTGAAGGCAGCCAATGAAGGCGGCACGCTGTTCGGCTCGCTGGCCCAGGGCTATGGCGCGCCTCCGGCGGTCGCCAATGCCTATAAGGATGTCGTCTCCAAATTCGTCCATGGTCAGATCAAGACCTCGGACGAAGCCGTGACCGAGCTGGTCAAGGCGATCGACGACGCCAAGTAAGCACGCGCCAAAAACGCCTTCCCCGCTCCGGCGGGGAAGGCCCAGATCCGCGAACATAGATCCGCGAAGCTGGTTGGCCGCGAGTCGACGGGAGGAGCCCCATGAGCACGGTAGCGACAAGCCAGATCAAGCTGACGCCGGAGCATGCGCGGCCACGCGCCTCGGTGCGCTCGCGCCTGCAGGACGCATTGCCCAAGATCGTGCTGGCGCCGAGCTTCGCCATCACCATCGTCTTCGTCTATGGCTTCATCCTGTGGACGATTTATCTGTCCTTCACCAATTCCAAGACCTTCCCATCCTATGTCCTAACCGGCTCGCGCGCCTATCAGCGGCTGTGGGGCTGGACCTTCGACACCGACCCGCCATCGAGCTGGTACACGTCGATCACCAATATGGGTATTTTCGGTTTCCTCTACATCGCAATCTGCCTGGCGCTCGGCCTGTTCCTGGCCATCCTGCTCGACCAGAAGATCCGCGGCGAAGGCGTGTTGAGGCCGATCTATCTCTATCCGATGGCGCTGTCCTTCATCGTCACCGGCGTTGCCTGGAAATGGTTCCTGGATCCCGGCCTAGGTCTCGAGCAGACCTTGCATCAGTGGGGCTGGACGAGCTTCCATTTCGACTGGATCAAGAACAAGGATTTCGTCATCTACACGGTGGTCATTGCCGGCGTCTGGCAGGCCTCCGGCTTCATCATGGCGATGTTCCTGGCCGGCCTGCGCGGCATCGACGGCGAGATCATGAAGGCGGCGCAGATCGACGGCGCCACCACCTTCCAGCTCTATCGCCGCATCGTCATCCCGCTGCTGCGGCCGATCTTCCTGTCGGCATTCATCGTGCTCGCGCACCTCGCCATCAAGTCCTACGATCTCGTGGTCGCACTGACCAGCGGCGGGCCCGGCGGCTCGGCGTGGCTGCCGTCCAACTTCATGTATGAGTACACGTTCAAGCGCAACGAAATGGCCGTCGGCTCGGCCAGTGCGGTGATCATGCTGATGACCATCGTCGCCATCATCGTGCCCTATCTCTATTCGGAACTGCGGGAGAAGCCGCGATGAGCGCCGTCACCACTCCCGCCCGCCAGGCCTCCGGCGGCGTCAACGTCAAGGTCATCAACCGCATCGTCATCTACGGGCTGCTGGCGCTGTTTGCGCTGTTTTACCTGATGCCGCTGTTCGTCATGCTGGTGACTTCGTTCAAGACCATGGACGAGATCCAGAACGGCAACATGCTGGCGCTGCCCAAGGCGCCGACCTTCGACCCGTGGCTGAAGGCGTGGGGCGAGACCTGCGTCGGCCTCACCTGCGCCGGCATCAAGGGCTATTTCTGGAACTCCATCAAGATGGTGGTTCCGGCCGTTCTGATTTCGACCATGCTGGGCGCGCTGAACGGCTACGTTCTGACCAAATGGCGTTTTCGCGGCGCGACGCTGGTGTTCGGGCTGATGCTGTTTGCCTGCTTCATTCCGTTCCAGTCGGTGCTGCTGCCGATGGCGACCATCCTCGGCAGCCTCGGCCGCTTCGGCGTCACACTGCAGAACTCGGTCGGAACGAGCTTCGGTCTCGGCAACCCGACGGTCAACCTGGTCTTCGTCCACGTCGTCTACGGCATCGGCTTCACCACGCTGTTCTTCCGCAACTACTATGAGGCGTTTCCGACCGAACTGGTCAAGGCGGCACAGGTCGACGGCGCCTCCTTCTTCCAGATCTTCCGCCGCATCATGCTGCCGAACTCAATGCCGATCTTCGTCGTCACCGTCATCTACCAGTTCACCAACATCTGGAACGACTTCCTCTTCGCCTCGGCTTACGCCGGCACCGGCGACGCGATGCCGATGACGGTGGCGCTCAACAACGTCGTCAACACCTCGACCGGCGTCGTCGAATACAACGTCAACATGGCCGCCGCGATGATCGCGGCACTGCCCACCCTTCTCGTCTATGTGCTCGCCGGCCGCTACTTCGTGCGCGGTCTCATGGCTGGCGCCGTCAAAGGATGATCTGATGGCTTTTCTGGAAATTGATGGTCTGAGAAAGCGCTTCGGCCAGGTCGAGATCCTGAAAGGGATCGATGTCGAGCTCGAGAAAGGCGGTTTCCTGGTGCTGGTCGGCCCTTCCGGCTGCGGCAAGTCCACTTTGCTCAACACCATCGCCGGCCTGGAGACGATCACCTCGGGCGAAATCCGGGTCGACGGCCGCGCCATCAACGATCTGCACCCCTCCAAGCGCGACATCGCCATGGTGTTCCAGAGCTATGCGCTCTACCCGAACATGACGGTGGCCGGAAACATCTCCTTCGGCATGGAGATGCGCGGCGTGCCGGCGGCGGAGCGCCAGAAGGCGATCGACAAGGTGGCCAAGGTGCTGCAGATCGGCCACCTCTTGCAGCGCAAGCCGAGCCAGCTTTCGGGCGGCCAGCGCCAGCGCGTCGCCATGGGCCGGGCGCTGGTGCGCGACCCCAAACTGTTCCTTTTCGACGAGCCTTTGTCCAACCTCGACGCCAAGCTGCGCGTCGACATGCGCATCGAGATCAAGCGCCTGCATGCCACCACCGGCACCACCATCGTCTACGTCACCCACGACCAGATCGAGGCGATGACGCTGGCGACCAAGATCGCCGTGATGCGCGACGGCGAGGTGCAGCAGTTCGGCACGCCGGCCGAAATCTACAACAACCCGAGCAATCTCTTCGTCGCCGACTTCATGGGCTCGCCGGCGATGAACCTGATCCCGGCGACGATCGGTACGTCAGGCAATGCGTTGTCCGTCGTGCTGCAGCGCGAGGCGCGCGAGCCGATCAACCTGCCGATGGCCAATGCGCCGGCGGGCCTGTCGGCATTCCAGGGCAAGCCGATCATCTTCGGTGTCCGTCCCGAAGCCCTGACCGATCCGGAAGGTGCCGAGCGCAACGCCTCGCACATCGCAACCGCGGACTGTCACATCGAGGTCGTCGAGCCGGCAGGTTCGGACACCTTCGCCGTCACCAATCTCGGCGGCAAGGGCGTGGTGGCGCGGCTGCGCGCCGACGCCAACATTCAGCCGGGCACCAACACGCCGCTCGCCTTCAACCTGACAAAGGCGGTGTTCTTCGATCCGGCGACCGAGACCCGTATTCGCTGATGTATGTCGCCCAAAAGTGGATCCGGTTTTGGGGCAACGACATGCATCAAAACAAAAAACTAAAGCGCGTCGGGACGCGATTTAGGCCATGAGAAATCCGGACATCGTCATCATCGGCTCCGGCATCGGCGGCGCCACGATCGCTTCCGGCCTTGCCGGCAGCGGCGCCTCGATCTTGATGCTCGAGCGCGGCGAGCCGTTGCCGGCGACGCCGCACGCGCGCGACACGCGCTCGATCTTCGTCGACGGCCATTATAGGCCGAAGGAGATGTGGCGTGAGGCCGGCGGCGCCGCCTTCAACCCCGGCAATTATTATTATGTCGGCGGCAATTCGAAGTTCTATGGCGCGGTGCTGATCCGCTACCGCAAGGAAGATTTCGCCGCCATGGAGCACTTTGGCGGGGTCTCGCCGGCATGGCCGTTCTCCTATGAGGAATTCGAGCCCTGGTATTCGAAAGCCGAACAGCTGTTTCGCGTGCGCGGTGCACTGGGCGAGGATCCGACCGAGCCGTTCCATTCGATCCCCTACGCCTACAAGCCGGTGCCCGACGAGGCGCCGATCGCCCGCGCCCGCGC
The DNA here is from genome assembly GCF_003998485.1 of Mesorhizobium sp. M7A.F.Ca.CA.001.04.2.1. NCBI lineage: Bacteria > Pseudomonadati > Pseudomonadota > Alphaproteobacteria > Hyphomicrobiales > Phyllobacteriaceae > Mesorhizobium > Mesorhizobium sp. M7A.F.Ca.CA.001.04.2.1. Next base: position 82,171 of record NZ_RZQT01000005.1, on the reverse strand, counting down.
CGAGCTGAAAACCCTCGGCCTGCATCCGGCCTCGCTGCCGCTCGGCGTCGACATCGACACCTGGCTGAAAGAGGGCAAGACCGGCTGGGATGCGTTTCCCAACACCGGCCAGGGCAAGGTCGACGCGCAGACAGGACCGCTGACGGCGGCCCTGAAGGACACCAACATCCGGCTCGAGACCGGCTGTTATGTCGAGTACCTGGAGGCATCGACCGACGGCAAAACCATTGCTGCCATCCACTATCGGCAGAATGGTGAGCTGAAAAAGGTCGCGCCGAAACTGGTCATCCTCTCCGCTGGCGCGGTCAATTCCGCCGTCATCCTGCTGCGATCACCGTCTCCTGATGGCAAGGGCCTTGCCAACCGCTCCGATCAGGTCGGGCGCAATTTCATGAACCACAATTCCAGCGCCATGCTGGCGATCGATCCGCGCCGCCGCAACGATGCCGTCTACCAGAAGACGCTGATGCTCAACGACTACTATCTGTCCGACGGCAAGGGCGGTAAGCCGCTGGGGAACGTCCAACTGCTCGGCAAGATCGACGGCAACATGCTGCGGGCCAATGTCAAGTACACGCCGGGATTCGCGCTCGACTTCATGGCCGGCCACGCCGTCGACTGGTACCTTATGTGCGAAGACCTGCCCGACCCGGAAAGCCGCATCATGGTCGACGGCAAGGACATCATCATGCAGTGGCGGCGCTCCAACATGCAGTCGCTCGACGGGCTGAACAAGGTAATGCGCGAAAACTTCCGCGCCTGCGGCTATCCCATCGTGCTGTCGCGCCCCTTCGACAAGCGCACGCCGTCGCATCAATGCGGCACGGTCAAGATGGGCGACGGTCCGTCGACGGCGGCGCTCGACCCCTACTGCCGCTCCTTCGACCACCGGAACCTGTTCGTCGTCGACGCCGGTTTCCTGCCGAACTCGGCGGCGGTCAACCCAGCGCTGTCGATTGCAGCCCAAGCGCTGCGCGTTGCTGACCACATCCGCAAGACGGACCTCGCCGCATGACCCGCCCCGCCGCCATCGTCACCGGCGGCGCGCGCGGCATCGGCCTCGCCTGCGCCCAGGCACTGGCGGATGCCGGCTTCGATATTCTGGTCGCCGACCTTGCCGAAACAGCCGCCGACGGACTTGCCCCCGACATCGCCAAGCGTGGCGCAAAATTCGCCTATGTCAGGTGCGACATCGCGGACCTCGACACCCATACAGCACTTGTCGATGCCACGATGCGCGCCTTCGGCCGCATCGACTGCCTGGTCAACAATGCCGGCGTCGGCGCCGTGGTGCGCGGTGACCTCTTGGACCTCAAGCCGGAGAATTTCGACCGCACGCTGGGCATCAACCTGCGCGGCACCGTCTTCCTCAGCCAGGCTGTCGCCAAGGCGATGCTGGCTGCGCCAGGCGATCAGAGATCCATCATCACCATCACCTCGGTCAGTGCTGAAATGGCGTCGCCGGAACGGCCGGACTACTGCATCTCGAAGGCCGGGCTTTCGATGTGGGTGAAGAACCTGGCGTTGCGGCTTGCGCCTGAAAACATCGGCGTCTTCGAAGTCCGGCCCGGCATCATCCGCACCGACATGACCTCAGGCGTGACCGCCAAATATGACGCCCTTATCGACGGCGGCCTGGTTCCGGCCAAACGCTGGGGCGAAGCATCGGACATCGGCGCGGTGGTGGCGACGCTCGCCGGCGGCAAGCTCGGCTTTTCGACCGGCTCGATCATCAATGTCGACGGCGCGCTCTCGGTGCCACGGCTATGAATGGATCAGGAAATGACTGACTATATCATCGTGGGCGCCGGTCCTGCCGGCTGCGTTATGGCCAACCGGCTGAGCGAAGATCCCAGCAATTCGGTCCTGCTGCTGGAAGCCGGCGGCAAGGACTGGCACCCCTACATCCACATGCCGGCGGGCTTCGCCAAGATGACCAAAGGCATTGCTTCCTGGGGTTGGTCGACCGTGCCGCAAAAGCACATGAAGGACCGCGTCTTCTGGTACACGCAGGCCAAGGTCGTCGGCGGCGGCTCGTCCATCAACGCCCAGATCTACACGCGCGGCAATGCCCGCGACTACGACGCCTGGGAGAAGGAAGAAGGCCTCGCCGGCTGGGGCTATCGCGACGTGCTGCCCTATTTCAAGCGCGCCGAAAACAACCAGCGCTACGCCAACGACTTTCATGGCGACCAGGGCCCGCTCGGCGTGTCCAACCCGATTTCGCCGCTGCCTATCTGCGAGGCCTATTTCCGTGCCGGCCAGGAGATGGGCATCCCCTTCAACCCGGACTTCAACGGCGCTGCCCAGGAAGGCGTCGGCTACTACCAGCTGACCCAGAAGGATGCCCGGCGCTCGTCCGCTTCAGTCGCCTATTTGAAGCCGATCCGCGCCCGCAAGAATCTGACCGTCCGAACCGATGTGCTGGTGACGCGCATCGTCGTCGAGAACGGTCGCGCTATCGGCGTCGAGGTGGTCGACAGGCCGGGCGGCGAGAAGAAAATCCTGCGCGCCGAACGCGAGGTGATCGTCTCGTCCGGCGCCATCGGCTCGCCGAAGCTCCTGATGCAGTCGGGGATCGGCCCCGCAGACCATCTGAAGTCGGTCGGCGTGACGCCGGTGCATGACCTGCCCGGCGTCGGCTCCAACATGCAGGACCATCTCGATTTGTTCGTCATCGCCGAATGCACCGGCGATCACACCTATGACAACTACGCCAAGCTGCACCGCACGGCCTGGGCCGGTCTGCAATATCTGCTGCTGAAGAAAGGCCCGGTGGCCTCCAGCCTGTTCGAGACCGGCGGCTTCTGGTACGCCGACCCGACCGCCGCCTCGCCCGACATTCAGTTCCATCTCGGCTTGGGATCCGGCATCGAGGCCGGCGTCGAGAAGCTGAACAATCCAGGTGTCACCCTGAACTCGGCCTTCCTGCGGCCGCGCTCACGCGGCACGGTGCGGCTGAAGAGTGCCGACCCGTCCGACCACCCGCTGATCGATCCGAACTACTGGTCCGATCCCTATGACCGCGCCATGTCGATCAAGGGGCTGCGACTGGCGCGCCAGATCATGCGACAGAAGGCGCTTGCCCCTTACGTGCTGCGCGAAGTGCTGCCCGGGCCGTCGCTCGCCAGCGACGACGAGCTGTTCGACTATGCCTGCCGCACCTCCAAAACCGACCATCACCCGGTTGGCACCTGCCGCATGGGCCATGACGACATGGCCGTGGTGACACCGGATCTGCGGTTGCGCGGCATCGAGGGCCTGCGCGTTTGCGACGCCTCGGTGATGCCGTGCGTGCCTTCATCCAACACCAATGCGCCGACAATAATGGTCGGTGAAAAAGGAGCCGATCTGGTCCTCGGCCGCGAGCCGCTGCCGCCGGCGGTGTTTTCCGGAAACCGGGCTGCTTAGCCGCTGAGGAGCAAGACATGATCAGGCACTGTGTTTTCGCTAGATTTCGCAATGATGTCGCCGCTACCGAGCGCACGGCGGTCCATGCCGATCTCGAGGCGCTGCGACAGCTGATCGACGGCATGGACGCCGTAAAATTCAGCGCCAATGTCAGCCCGGAGCCGTTCGCACGCGGCTTCACCCATGGCTTCACCATCGACTTCCGCGATGCTGCCGCGCGCGATGCCTATCTTGTGCATGAAGCGCACCAGCGCGCCGGCGCACGCCTGGTCGCTGCCCTGGAAGGCGGCACGGACGGGCTGATGGTGTTTGATCTCGAAATCTAGACTCACCATCAAGCCACGATCGAGTTCATCGACAGATGGCACCGGTCGCTCCTCATTGCACCTCAGCGGGCGTTCGATCAAATGAGCCGCGCGAAAAAGTGACCACCGGTCTTCCCTGAACTGGCTGATAATTCCTCACATCGATGATAGTGGAGGAGGAAGATTTGCCCCTTAATTCGCAGCAGAAGAAGACCGTCCTCGCCTCGTTCCTGGGCTGGACGCTCGATGCTTTCGATTTCTTCCTTCTGACATTCCTGCTCACCGATATCGCGACCGAATTCCACGCCGACGTGCCCGCGGTCTCCAAGGCGCTGTTCCTGACCTTGGCCACACGCTTCATCGGCGCGTTCTTCTTCGGCATGCTTGCCGACAAATACGGGCGCAAGCCGATCCTCATGCTCAACATCGTGAGCTATTCGGTGATCGGCGCGCTGGCCGCCTTCTCGCCCAATCTCGGCATCTTCCTCGCCCTGCGTGCGCTGTTCGGCATCGCCATGGGCGGCGAATGGGGGCTTGGCAGTTCGCTGGCCATGGAATCCATTCCGCCGAGCGCACGCGGCATGGTCTCCGGCATCCTGCAATGCGGCTATCCGGCCGGCTATCTGCTGGCGGCGGTGGTCTATGGCCTGCTCTATCAGCAGACGATCGGCGGCTACACGATCGGCTGGCGCGCCATGTTCCTGCTCAGCTTCGTGCCGGCGCTGATTGTGCTGTTCATCCGCTCGCATGTGCCGGAATCGCCGGCCTTCGTCGAAGCGCAGAAGACGGCTCGACCGGGCATGTGGGAAACCCTGCAGAAACACTGGGGCGTCGCGCTCTATGCCGTCGTGCTGATGATGTTCTTCAATTTCTTCAGTCATGGCACGCAGGACCTCTACCCGACCTTCCTGAAGAAGCAGCACGGCTTCGATCCGCATACGGTGAGCTGGATCACCATCGTCGCCAATATCGGCGCCATCGTCGGCGGCCTGGCGTTCGGCGCGCTGTCCGAAAAGATCGGCCGCGTCAACGCCATCACGCTGGCCTGCCTGATCGCCTTGCCGTCGATCCCGCTATGGGCCTACTCGACCACGCCGTTCATGCTCGCCATCGGCGCCTTCGTCATGCAGGTCGCGGTCCAGGGCGCCTGGGGCGTCATCCCCGTGCACCTCAACGAGCTTTCGCCCGGGGCGGTGCGGGCGACCTTGCCCGGCTTTATCTATCAGGCGGGCAATCTCGCCGCGTCCTATGGCGGCCCCTATCAGGCAGGAATCGCGGAAAGCGCCGGAGGCAGCTATGGCTATGCCCTGGCGCTGTTCGCAGGCGTGGTCGCCATCTGCATCATCGTCGTCATACGTTTCAGTCCGGAACGACGTGGCCAGTTGATGACCGTACTCAATTAGGGTCGAAATCAGCCGAGCCTGAGCGCAACGACACCGGCGACGATGCTGAGCGCGGCGGCACCGCGCCAGCCGGTCATTTTTTCGCCGAGAGCGAAGACCGAGATCATCATGGCAAACAGGATCGAGGTTTCGCGCAGCGAGGCCACGGAGGCGATCGGCGCCTTGGTCATCGCCCACATGACGATCCAGTAGGCGGCGCCGCTGAGCACGCCCGTGAACAGCCCTGCCTTCCAGTCGCGCGCCAACACCGGCAGCGCCTTCGGCCCGCGGAAGATGAGGCACAGCACCAAGGCGCCAAAAGCATCGCAGATGAACAGCCAGGCTGCATAGCTCTGCGCGGTTGCCGCCAGCCGTGCGCCGCTGCCGTCGGACAGCGTGTAACTGGCAATGAAGATGGAAGTGCCCAGTGCGAAGCCAACCGCGCGCAGATTGAGTTTTTCCAGATGTGCGCCGCCACGAAACGACATCACCAGCGTGCCGGCCGACAACAGGAAGATGCCGAGCATGGCGAACGGGCCGGGAATCTCGGCAACGACGAACATGCCGCCAAAGGCCGAGAGCAGAGGTGCGGTGCCCCGCGCCAGCGGATAGGTCTGGGCGAAATCGCCGGCCTTGTAGGCGCCGATCAGGAAGGTGCGGTAGCCCATGTGGAAAATGACGGAGGCGATGATGTAGGGCCACACCTCCGCCTTCGGCACTTCGACGAAGGGCAGCACCACGAGTGCCGCCGCGCCCATGCCGAGCGTCATCAGCGTGATCGACAGGAAGCGGTCGAGATGAACCTTGACCAGCGCATTCCAGATCGCGTGCATGGCAGCGGCGGCAAGCACTGCGAAAAAAACGAAAAGCGTCATGTGGCAATGCCGGGCGTTTCCAGGTCGATGTCGACCCGCAACGGAAAATGATCCGACGCAACCTCGCCGATATCGGCACCGATCGAACGCACCCGCCCGGCGAACATGCCGCCGACGAAGCAATGGTCGAGCCGGCGCTTTGCCAATCTGCCGTCGATGGTCTTCACATGGGTATGGAAGTCCGGAACCGGCTCCCCGGCAACGGCGGCGGCATCGACGAAACCGCTGAGATAGGCGGCACCCCGATGGTAGGGCGTGCTGCCGACGATGTGGCGATATTCGACGCTGCCCGGCTCCATGTTGAAATCGCCCATCCAGATCGCCGCCAGCGGGTTTTCCGGCTCCGCTTCGCCGCTGGTCCAGTTGCGCGTGGGCTCGTCGTCGACGCCGCTCCACGGCCCGCCGTCGGACGGTGCCCGGCGATGCTCGGCCAGGAGATAGTCGATCTGCTCCAGCCGCTCCTCGGCCGCGATATGGGCGAGATGCAGCGACAACACCCGCACCGGCCCTGCCGGCGTGCGGATCATGCATTCAAGTGCTGCATTGCGGGTGTTGAGCGGCCGCAGCGTGCGGCGCATCGGCAGCGCATGCAGCCGCGACCAGACGATCGGCAGTTTCGACAGCACCATGGTGCCGAACTGGCGGCGCCGGTTGACCAGGCGGCCGTCGCGCCTTTCGCTGGCATCCATGTCGAAGGCCGGGCCATAGACCCAGTGATAGTCGGGTAGCAGGCTGGAAAGCAGTTCCGGCTGATCGTCGAAATTGCTGCGTTGCCAGTGACGCTCGACTTCCTGCAGTGCAATGATGTCGGCGCCGGCAACGATGCGCGCGGCGCGCGAAAGATCGTAGCGCCCGTCGCTGCCGAACCCGTACTGGATGTTGTAGCTGACCAGCTTCATTGCTTATCCGGCTCAATTTCGTGTTGGCAGTAGCGGTTCGATGCCACGGTTGCAATGTGCAGGAGAATGGACGTGGCTTGGACCAGCCTTGCCCCTGACCGGGATCATGCACCGATCCCGAAGCACTTCGGTATCTTCCGTGCGCCGGAAAACGGCGTGCGATGCCTCAAGTATTCAGCGGCTGGAACCGGCCGGGTGGCGACGCGGCCAGTTCGGTCCAGTCGATCTCTTCCTCAAGGCGATGATAGGCTTCGTCGCCAATCGTCTCGTTGCGGCGCAATTCCTCCAGCGCGTCGCGCTGGCTCTTGATCGCATAAAGACGCAAGCGGTCATATTCGGTCGCCGCCTGGGCATCGTCGGGGTTTTTGGCGATCTTGCGTTGAGCGGCATATTGCTCGCGCACCGCAGCCGCAGCGTCCGATGTCTTGCCGCTCAATATGTCGAGCGCCGCCTGCATGACCACAACGCGCGCCTGCGCAACCTCGCGGTCGACCGTTTCGTCAGGGTTGAGGTTCAAAAGGCGCAGCAGCGGCTTCAGGCTCATGCCTTGCAGCACCAGCGTGCCGAGGACGACCGTGAAGGCAGCGAGCACGATCGGGTCGCGGGCCGGGAATTCAGCCGGCAGGGCGAATGCCGCCGCAAGCGTCACCAAACCGCGCATCCCGCACCAGCCGATCAGCACGCCGCCACGAAACGACGGAGCGTCACGCTGACGATCAGCCACGCCGAAACGGTCAAACCACCTGATGATCGCGCCGCACCCCAGAACCCAGACGAAGCGTGAGACGATGACGATGGCGAGCACTGTCCCGGCCAGGACGAACGCATCGGTCTGCCCCTGCCCGGCAAGCCGGCCGACGATCGTACGCGCCTGCAGGCCCATCAGCACGAAAGCCAGAACATTGAGCACGAAGACCGCCGTTTCCCAGACGGAATAAGAGCTGATGCGGTTTCTGGCCGGCATGCGGCGCGGCGCGGTGCGGGCGATCGTCATGGCATAGACGACTATGGTGATGATGGCCGACAGTCCGATCCTGTCGGCCAGGATCCAGACCCCGAACGTGCCGGCAAATTGCACCACAGTGCCGCTCGCCGGGTCCTCGATCCGGCCCAGCGTCATCAGAGACAACCGGCCAAGCAGATAGCCGGCCGCAAGACTGCCGAGCGTGGACAGCAGGATCATCGGAACGGCGCTGCTCAGCAGAATGGAGCCTGCTGCCGCAGAAATCGCCATTCGGTAAATCAGCAGCGCGGTGGCGTCGTTAAGCAGGCTCTCGCCTTGCAGAATGGCAGTGATGCGATGCGGCACCTTGAACTGGCCAAGCACGGCCGATGCCGCAACCGCATCGGGCGGCGCCACGATGGCGCCAAGCGCTATGGCCGCGGCAATCGGCAGACCTGCCATCGCCCAGCCGGCCAGCGCCACCGTCGCTGTCGTGAAAAGGACGGCACCAAGCGCCAGCAGCACAAGCGGCACCTTGTAGCGGTTGAGATCGCGCAGCGACGTGTCATAGGCGGCGTCGAGCAGTACCGGCGCGATGAACAGGGCAAGCGCCAGTTCCGGGTCGATCTCGATGGTCGGCACGCCAGGCACGAAGGCGATGGCCACCCCTGCCAGCGCCAGCAAAGAGGGATAAGGAACCTGCACGCGCCGCGACAGCGCCGTCAGCGCAACGGCGATCAACAGCAGAACGAGTGTCAGTTCGAAAAGAACCATGGCCTCTTATAGCCGGGAAGCGAGATTCTGGCAGCGGCAAAGCGGCTGGAAATTGTTGATTGCCCGGCAAGCTCGAGCCGGCAGAAAATACCTCGAATTGCTTCCTGACAAATCGCCGTCCACACCGACATTGAAATCATCTGATATGGGGCTCGCTTAAACGCGGACTTCCCTGCACTGCAGCCCATGCCACGCGGGCGGAAGCATCCTTCCCCCTTCGCTAACCGGGATACAGCCATTCATTCCAAACAAGCGCAGCAGCCTAGTGCAGCACGAGCATATCGCTCGAAGAAAACGAGATCTCGGCCTTCTCACCAACTGCGGGGGGCGGCGTTGCCGGGCTGTTGAACGTGTCGAGCGAGACCGTGTTGCCGCCGATGCCGACACGAACCCGGATGACCGATCCGAGGAAATGCACTTCGGAGATTTCTCCGGATAGGCTGGAGTCACGGCCAGGCTGGCGGCCCAGCGAAATAGCTTCCGGACGCAGCGCCAGGGACAGCGTGTCGCCCGACTTGGAACCGTTGAGCTTGCCCTTGAGCGAGACCTGTTCGGAATTGACCCGCACCGTGCCCGCGGCGGCATCGGTGACGGTGCCTTCCAGCACATTCAGCGTGCCGACGAAATTGGCGACGAACTTGGTTGCCGGCCGGTTGTAGATCTCGAATGGCGTGCCGACCTGCTCGGCCTTGCCGCCATACATGACGGCGATGCGGTCCGAGATCGACAGCGCCTCTTCCTGGTCGTGCGTGACGAAGATGGTGGTGATGCCGAGCTTCTTCTGGATCGACCGGATTTCCTCGCGCAGCGACACGCGCACCTTGGCGTCGAGCGCCGACAGCGGCTCGTCGAGCAGCAGCAGCTTTGGCTTCGGCGCGATGGCGCGGGCTAGCGCGATGCGCTGCTGCTGGCCGCCCGAGAGCTGGTAGGGATAGCGATCCGCCATCTGCGGCAGCTTGATGATGCCGAGCATCTCGGCGACGCGGGCATCGATGTCCGCCCTCGGCATGCCGGCGACCTTCAAGCCGAAGCCGATATTCTGCGCCACGGTCAGGTTCGGGAACAGCGCATAGGCCTGGAACACCATGCCGACATTGCGCTGGTTGGGCTTCAGTCTCGTAATGTCCTTGCCGCTGACGACGATCGTGCCCGCGCTCGGCTCCTCGAAACCGGCAACCATGCGCAACACCGTCGTCTTGCCGCAGCCGGATGGCCCGAGGAAGGAGACGAATTCGCCGCGCTCTACGTCGAGATTGAAATCCTCCACCACCGTGGTGGCGCCGAAAGATTTTCGAACGTGCTGGATGGAGAGGAATGGGTCGGCCATGGCGTGGTTCTCTCGATCAATTTGGGCGGTTCGCCGATTTCGGCGCGAAGCGGGACAGGATCTGGATCAGCGACATGCAGCCCCAGGTGATGGCGAAGGCGATCACTGCAAGGGCTGCGGGCTCGTATGCACGGTTGGCGCCGATGTTCTGCAGATACGGGCCGAAAGCCGGACGGCTGAGCAGGCTGGCCATTGTAAACTCGCCAATGACGATGGCGAAAGTCAGGAATGCGCCGGACAGCACCGCGATCAGCACATTGGGCAGGATGACGCGGGTGATGATGGTGCCCCAGCCCGCACCCAGAATTTGCGCGGCTTCGGTCAGCGTACGCACATCGATGGTGCGCAGACCGGTGTCAACGGCCCGATACATGTAAGGCAGAGACAGCGTCGTATAGCCAATGACAAGCAACGCGTTCGCACCCCAATTGCTTGCCAAGAATGGCAGCGGCGAGTTCGAGCCGTACATCCTGATATAGCCGAAGACGATGACGATTGCCGGAATGACCAGCGGCAAAAGGGTGATGAATTCGACGATTGGCCTGAGCTGAGGCAGACGCAGCCGGATCCAGTATGCCGCCGGCACCACGATCAGCACCCCCAGGATAATGGTGCAGAGGGCAGCGATGACTGAAAAAAGGAAAGTTGACTGGAAGCGCGCGTCTCCCAGCACGACTTGATAGGCGTCGAAGGAGTGGACGCCGCGCCGCATGCGCAGCGAGAACTCGACCGTCGCCATCAACGGAATAAAGAAATAGGCAGCCCCGACAACAAAGACGACCCAGGCCCAGAACTTACCCGACTTCATTTGAGCCACCTTTCGGACCGAGTCCGAAACCAGATGTAGAAGACATTCGCAAGACCGGTGATGACGATCATGCCAAAGGCTATGGCATAAGCGAGTTGCGGGTTGTGCAGCACGTCGCCGTTCATCTGCGAGTAGAGCTTGATCGGAACGATATTAAGCGTCGGACCGGCAAACGCATAAGCGGTGGCGATGGCGCCGAAGGCGTTCGCAAACAACAGGATGACCGTACCGAGAAAACTCGGCCATATCACAGGGATGACAACCATGCGCCAGTACTGCGCCTGCGTGGCACCGAGCGTGGCCGCAGCCTCGCCCCACTCCTTCTTCAAGCCGTCGATGGCTGGCACGATGATGACCACCATCAGGGGAATCTGAAAGAACAGATAGACCGCGATCAGGCCCGTTGTGGTGAGAAAATTGAAGCCCATCGCGTAAATGTTGATGTTGAGCACGTCACGCAGAAGCGTCGTGACGATACCGACGCGGCCGAGCGTAGCCAGGAACGCGAAGGCGAGCGGCAAGCCGGCAAAATTCGAGGCGACGCCCGAAAACGTCAGGGTCGCGGAGCGCGTCCAGCTTGGCAGTCCGCCGCGCACGATCGCGATCGCGATGGCGAGCCCGGCAAACGCCCCGATGATGGCCGACCAGAAACTGATCTTGATCGAAGACCAGTAGGAATTGCTGATCGACGGATCGCTGACCAGCTGCAGAATATTGTCGAGCGTGAACCCGCCTTCACCGTTCCGGAAGGCTCCCACGACGAGATAGAGCGTGGGCAGGATCAAGAACATTAGGGCAAAGATGAAGAACGGCGCCACGCCGATCCATTGCGTTGGCAAGCGGAAGGCGGTCGCCTCCTTCGGCGGCACCGGCTTGGTGGCGAATGCCTGATTTGAAAGCGAGAGATCGGTCATGCGCCGGCTACCGTCTTCGAGGAAGGACCGGGCGGCCTCGCGGCCGCCCGGTGGATTTCAAGTCTTACTTGACGTTGGCGCCGACAGTGGCGTCCCAGTTCTTGCTGATAGCTTCCTTGGCCTTAGCCTGCTCGTCGAGCGACGGGAACGCGGCCGAGGCATAGGATTCCGCCGGCGGCAGCTTGGCCAGCACGTCCGCCGGGATCTTGCCGTTCTTGGCGAGATCGTTGAAGCGGATCGGGTGGCAATAGCCCTTCAGCCAGCCGATCTGGCCTTCGTCGGAGTAGAGGTATTCCATCCACAGCTTGGCTGCATTCGGATGCGGCGCGTAGGCGCTGATCGCCTGCACGTAGACGCCGGCTACGACGCCGGTCTTCGGCACGATGACGTCGACGGGCGGGTTGCCCTTCAACGTGTCGCGGCCGGCGAGCGCGTTGTAGTCCCAGTTGATCAGGATCGGGGTCTGACCCTGGGCAAGCGTTGCCGGCTTGCCTACGACCGGAACGAAATTGCCGGCGGCGTTGAGCTTCTTGAAGAAGTCTAGGCCAGCAGTGCCGGCAGCTTCACCGGCTGCGGCGCCACCGGAAAGGCCGGCGGCGTAGACAGCCTGGATGGCCTGGTTTGAAACGCGCGGATCGCCGGCAAGAGCGACCGCGTTGGCGAATTCCGGCTTCAAGAGGTCGGCCCAGTCGGTGGGCGACTCCTTGATCAGGTCCTTGTTCACCATGAACGACAGAACGCCGTAATAGTCGCCGTACCAGAAGCCGTCGGCATCCTTGGCGCTGTCGGGGATCGAGTCCCAGGTCGACACCTTGTAAGGCTGGATCAGGCCATCGGCCTTGGCGGTCGGGCCGAAGGACAGGCCGACGTCGATGACGTCGGGCGCCTGCGGGCCCTTGTTGTCCTTGTTGGCCTTGATCGCCTCGACCTCGTCGCCGGAGCCGGCGTCGGGGTTGAGTTCGTTGACGGTGATTTCCGGATACTTCGCCTTGAAACCTGCGATGACATCGCCATAGCCGCACCAGTCATGCGGCAGCGCGATGGTGGTGAGCTGGCCTTCCGCCTTGGCAGCCTTGACGAGATCGTCCAGCGAATCCGCGGACGAAATCACCGTCGACGCGAAAAGCGCCGCGGCCGAAAGGGAAAGCACTTTCCCCGTGAACTTGAACATGTGTTCTCTCCGTTGAACTGACGCCGTTGGACGCCTGCGATGCGGTATCGTTTTCATGTGACAGCCAGATGAAAGCTTTGTGAAAGCGGCTGCTCGCAGTGCGAAAAAGTAAACTCTTTTTAACCTGATGTAGCAATCGCTCCGCGATTCTTTTTCCGGCTAACTAGTTTGTGCCTTGCCCGTCATCCTCCCCCTTGTTTTCATAGCCCCTTTTCAGATCACTTTGCGGCGCGGAAAACGCCTCAGACCGTGCCGGCAATGGCGTTTTCGAGCAAGGTCAGCGCCGCCTTCTTGGTCAGCTTGACCGGGTTACCGCCGGCGGTCGGATCGACCACCGCCATGTCGGCGATCAGCGCCTTGCGTTTCTTGTCCATGTCGAGCCCCTTGATAAGGCCCGGCAGCGCATGCGGCACCTTCAATTCCTTGCGCAGCTTGATAATCGCCTTGGCGAACCCGTCGAAGCCGCCCTTGACGCCGCAATAGGCGGCGAGCCGGCCGATACGCTCCTCGATGGAGTCACGGTTGAAGGCGAGCACATAGGGCATGAACACCGCATTGGTCATGCCGTGATGGGTGTCATAGAGCGCACCGACCGGATGCGACAGCGAATGGATGGCGCCGAGCCCCTTCTGGAAGGCAGTGGCGCCCATGGCGGCGGCGCTCATCATGTGGGCGCGCGCGACGAGATCCTTGCCGTTGGCATAGGCCTTCGGCAGGTTCTCGAAGACCAGCCTCACACCTTCGACGGCGATGCCGTCGGCCATCGGATGATAGCCCGGCGCGCAATAGGCCTCGAGACAGTGGGCGAGCGCATCCATGCCGGTGCCGGCGGTGATGAAGCCGGGCATGCCGACCGACAGCTCCGGATCGGCAATAACGATTGCTGGCAAAAGTTTCGGATGGAAGATGACCTTCTTGGTGTGCGTCGCCTCATTGGTGATAACGCCGGCGCGGCCAACTTCCGATCCGGTCCCGGCGGTGGTCGGCACGGCGATGATCGGCGCGATGGCGTCCGAATTGGCGCGCGTCCACCAGTCGTCGACATCCTCGAAATCCCATACCGGCCTGACCTGCCCGGCCTGGAAGGCGATCAGCTTGCCGAGATCGAGCGCCGAACCGCCGCCGAAGGCGATGACGCCGTCATGTTTGCCCTTCTTGAACACGGCGATGCCGGCGGTCAGATTGGACTCGACCGGGTTAGGCCTGACCTCGGAGAAGACGCCGTAAGGAACCTTGGCGTCGTCGAGTATCTTCAGCGTCGAGGCGACGACCGGCAGTTTCGCCAGTCCAGGGTCGGTGACGAACAACGGCCGCTTGATGCCGGTGGCCGCCAGCACCTCAGGCAATTCCTTGATGCGGCCGGCGCCGAAGCGGACGGTGGTGGGGTAGTTCCATTTGGAGATCAGCTTGGACATTTTTGTCTTTCAATAAATCAGATGGCTTCGCGCAGATGGAATGATTTCGGCCGGGTCAGATTGTCGTAGCCGATGGCCGACAAGCCCGCACCCTTGCCGGTGTCCTTGACGCCGGTCCAGACCAAGGCCGGGTCGAGGTAGTCGCAGCGGTTCATGAACACCGTGCCGGTCTCGACGCGGTTGCCGATCGCCACGGCATGCTCGGTATCGCGCGTCCAGATCGAAGCGGTCAGCCCGTAGGGACTGTCGTTCATCAGCGCGATCGCCTCTTCGTCGTTGCGCACCTTCATGATGCCGACGATCGGGCCAAAGCTTTCCTCGCGCATGACGCTCATCTGATGATCGACTTCTGTCAGCACCTCAGGTGCCAGATAAGGCGAACCAGCCTTGTCGTTAGCCACCTTCATGTTGATGTGCGCCTTGGCACCCTTGCGCAGCGCTTCCGCCTTCTGTTCACGGATCAGGTCAGCAAAGCGCGCCTGCGCCATCGGTCCCATCGTCGTCGCCTGGTCGAGCGGATTGCCGACGACATAGTTCTTGGTCTCGGCGATGAAGCCTTCGACGAATTCGTCATAGACCTTCTCGTGCACATAAACGCGTTCGATGCCGCAGCAGCACTGGCCGGAATTGTAGAAGGCGCCGTCGACCAGATTGGCGACCGCATGGTCCATTTTGGCGTCGGGCAGCACATAGGCCGGATCCTTGCCGCCAAGCTCGAGGCCGAGCGTCATGAAGGTGCCCGCCGCCGCCTTTTCGATGGCGCGGCCGCCGCCGACCGAACCGGTGAAATTGACGTGGTCGATCTTGCCCGAGCCGAGCAGCCTTTCGGTCTGGGCGTGGTTCAGCACGACATTCTGGAACACGCCCTTGGGCAGGCCGATCTTGTCGAAAGCCTGCTGAAAGCGCTCGCCGACCAGCAGCGTCTGCGCCGCATGCTTCAGGATCACGGTGTTGCCGGCCATCAGCGCCGGCACGATGGTGTTGACGGCGGTCAGATAGGGATAATTCCACGGCGCGATCACCATGACGACGCCGAGCGGGTCTTTCTTCACATAGCGGCGGAAACCGTCCTTGGGGTTGGAGGCCGGCACCGATTTGAGCGCCTGCTCGGCGATCTCGACCATGTAGTTGGTGCGTTCCTTGACGCCGCCGAATTCGCCGCCATAGCGCACGGGGCGCCCCATCTGCCAGGCGATCTCCGGCACGATCTCGTCGGTCATCGCGACCAGCGCTTCCAGCATAGCCAACATGTACTTGCCGCGCTCGACGATAGGTTTCTCAGCCCACTTCTCTTGCGCCGCCTTGGCGCGTTCCACTGCGGCGTTGATCGCCTGGTCTGTAGCAATCGGCCGCTCGGCATAGATCGAGCCATCGACGGGGGTAATGAGTTTGACCGTCTCGGTCATTTTGTAAGTCCTCGTATTCTACAACAAAATCGTATGGCCTGGCGCTGCCCCTCGTCTGCCTGCCGGCAGCCTCCCCCACGGGGAAAGGCTAAGAGTGAAGGGGTGGCGCCGACGAACCGCCGATACCTAATACCGCTCGAAACCTCTGTGCAGTTCCCAATCCGTAATCCGGCGGTCGTATTCGAACTGCTCCCACTTTGCGGTGTGGACATAGTGTTCGAGCACATCCTCGCCGAGCGCCTGCTTGAGCATCTTCGACTTCGCCAGCGTGTCGGTGGCATCGCGCAGCGTCTTCGGAATCTCCGGCAGGCGAGATGCCTGATAGGCATCGCCGACGAACGGCTTCTGCAATTCCAGCTTTTCGTCGATGCCGGCAAGGCCGGCGGCGATCAGGGCTGCGAAAGCAAGATACGGGTTGAGGTCGGCGCCACCGATGCGGCATTCCATGCGGATGCCCTTGGTGCCCTCGCCGCACAGGCGGAAGCCTGCGGTGCGGTTGTCTTCGCTCCACATGATCTTGGTCGGCGCGAAGGTGCCGGCCTGGAAGCGCTTGTAGGAGTTGATATAGGGCGCCAGGAACCAGGTGAATTCCTTGGCGTATTTGAGCTGGCCGGCAGCCCATTGCTGGCCGAGTGTCGACAGCGTCCAGTCGGCCTTTTTGTCGAAGAACAGCGGTGTCTTGCCGTCGGCGCTCCACAGCGAATTGTGGATGTGGCTGGAATTGCCGGCGAGCCCGTAATTATACTTGGACATGAACGAAATCGCCTTGCCCTCGGACTCGGCGATTTCCTTGGCGCCGTTCTTCAGGATGACGTGGCGGTCGGCCATGTCGAGCGCCTCGGCATAGCGCACATTGATCTCTTCCTGGCCCGGCCCCCACTCGCCCTTGGAATTCTCGATCGGAATGCCGGCCGCTTCCATTTCGTTGCGAAGCCGGCGCATGACGCCTTCTTCCTTGGTGGTGATGCCGATCTGGTAGTCGCCGATATAGGGCGATGCGGTGTCGAGACTTTGCCAGTGCTTCTTGCGGGCCGAATCGTAGGTCTCGTTGAACAGATAGAATTCGAGCTCGGATGCGAAATAGCCGATATAGCCGCGCTCGCTCAGCCGCTTGACCTGCTTCTTCAAGATGGCGCGCGGCGAATGCGGCAGGTCGTCATGCGTGTGGTGGTCGAGCACGTCGCAGATCACGAGCGCGGTCTTTTCCAGCCAGGGAATGCGCCGCAGCGTGGCGAGATCCGGCTTCATGACGAAATCGCCATAGCCCTTCGACCAGCTCGCCGCCTTGTAGCCCGGCACCGGCTCCATATCGATGTCGGCCGCCAGCAGATAGTTGCATCCATGCGTTTCGTCATGCGCGGAATCGACGAAGTACTGCGCCAGGAAGCGTTTTCCCGCCAGCCGTCCCTGCATGTCGACGATGCAGGCCAGCACGGTGTCGATCTCACCGCTGGAGACCGCTTTCTTCAACTGATCGAACGAGAAATTTCCGGCCATTCCTTTGGCACTCCAGCGCTTGGGCTTTGAATGAGTTGAACGAAACCATGGCCGGCACGATGCCGGCCATGGCCATGATGGTCGAGGTCAGTGGCCGGTTTCGCCGACTGCCTGTTCGGCCGCCTTGATGGCCGCCTGACGCGCCGCAATGATGTCGCCGAGCGGCGGCCCCTGGAAGCGGCGCTTCTCGAAGCCGAACCAGACGACTGCCGTCAGGATGAAGAAGCCGACGGTGATGTAGAGCGCCCAATCGTTCGGCGGCTGGATGCCGATGATGAAGATCAGGATCATTGAGACGATCGACAGGAAGGCGAACAGCATGAACACGCCGCGCCCCATGTTCCAGGGACCCATCTTGTCCCACTTCGGCGTGCCCCAGGCGAGCATGCCGAGCACGATCGGCACGGTGAAGGAGAGGAACAGGAAGATGACGGTGCAGGAAACCACGATGGTATAGGCCGAAGTGCCTGCGACCGAAACCAGCGTCGAACCCCAGACGAACAGCACCGACAGGATCGAAGCCGTCCAGATCGCCGCCACCGGCGTGCGGTAGGTCGGGCTGACCTTGGCGAGTGCCGCCGAACCCGGCAGGCCGCCGTCACGCGAGAAGGCGAAGATCATGCGCGAGGCAGACGTCACCGTGGCAAGGCCGCACAGCAGCTGTGCGACGAACACGACGAGGTAGACGAACTCCTTGATGCCGGGGCTTACGCGCTGGTCGAAGGCCCAGAAGAACACGTTCCAGCCCTGCTTGGCGGCATCGTCCATGTTCGGGATCATCAGCACGAAGGCGGCCAGGAACAGATAGCCGAAAACGGCCGACCAGATCACCGACATGACCATGGCGCGCGGCACGGAAGAAGCCGCCTTGATGGTTTCCTCCGAGGTGTGCGCGGAAGCGTCATAACCGGTGATCGTGTAGATCGGCAGCAACAGTCCGAGCGCGAACACCCAGGCATTCGAGACGGATGGCCACACGCCGGCGCCTGCGTCCCCGGAATAGTTCTTGAAGGTGAAGAGACGGCTGAAATCCCAGGTCTCAGCGGAAGCCAGGCAGACGATGGCGATCAGGATCGAGCCGAAGAAGATGAGATAGCCCGAGAAATCGGTCAGCTTCGCCGTCAGCTTGATGCCGAGATGGTTGATCAGCGCCTGCGCGCCGGTGATGATGATCAGAAAGATCATCTGGTTTGTCAGCGTGCCTTCGATTCCGAGCGTCGGGCCGAAAGCGCCGATGAAAAACGTCCAGGTGCCGACATTGATGGCGCCGAGCACGGTGATCAGGCCGAGCAGATTGAGCCATGCGGTGACCCAGCCGGTGCCGCGGTTGCCGAGGATCGAACCCCAGTGATAGAGGCCGCCGGCCGTCGGATAGGCCGAGCTGATCTGCGACATGGCGACCGCGAAGGTCAGCGAAACGAAGCAGCCGACCAGCCAGCCGATGCCGATGCCGATGCCGCCGGCGCCGGAGGTGGCCTGGGCCAGCGAATTGATGCCGCCCGACAGGATGCAGATGATGGAGAAGGAAACGGCGAAGTTCGAAAAGCGACTGAGGCGCCGCTCCAATTCCTGGGCATAGCCCATGCTGTGGAGGTGCTTTACGTCCTCCGCCTTGTCAACTTCAGTATAACCCGGTGCTGCCATTTTAGTGTCCCCTGTTGGTTTTCGGGTCGGGATGAGATCCCGCCCTAGCTAGCCGATTGAACTGACTTTCCGACTGAATGCGATCTGGTGTGTCCGGCCTCCTCTGGCTCCAGATCCGAAAAAATGCCCGTGAGCAGATCCGCCCATTTCCGCTGCCCGGTCTCGCCGGCGATTTCGTCATTGCGGATTTCGATCATCGCGCAGGGCAGTCCGCGCGAGCGCGCATGCCGTTCCAGCGTGAAATAGACGCGGTCATCAGGTGAATACGGCTCGTTGACCCCGACGGTGACACCGGAAAGCCGCTTCAGCGCCGATATCAGCGGCGCCGCCAGCCGGCGATCCTCGTCATGGATGATGCCGATATGCCAGGGCCGGTTGCGGCCCTTGTATACCGGCGTGAAGGAATGGACTGAAACCAGCCGCGTTTCCTGACCGTGTGACAGCCTGTGGCTGATGATATCCGCAATCGTATCGTGGAAAGGGCGCCACGAAAGCGCGACACGCGCGGCACGCTCACTTTCCGACAGGCCGGCATTGCCCGGTATGGCCGTTGTCTCACTGACCGGCGGCACCAGGTCGGGCGCGTCAAGCGGCCGGTTGCAGTCGATGACAAGGCGCGAAATGCGGGTTTCGACCAGCGTCGCGTCGAGCGCCTGCGCCATGCGGCGGGCAACCGGCAGCGCGCCGGGATCCCAGGCGATGTGGCGCGACAGGTCCTCGACAGCAAGGCCGAGCGTGCCGAATTCGGCGGGCAGGAAGTTCGAGGCGTGATCGCAGGTCAGCACGAAAGGGCTTGATCCGCCGGGGTTCGTCACCCTTACGGTATCAGACGATGCAAGGCTGGCGGGCCGTGCTTTCTCCATACTCTGCCGTCCCCGGGGAGCGCTGTATCGTATGTTACGTATTTTGCCTCATTGCGTCCCTGTGGATGATTTCATACAGTTTGTCCGGCTTTGTCAAATGCGATTTCGGAAAAGACCATCGACCGAGCCAGGGGTGGGGAAAAGATGATTTCCAACATTGCCGAACTGATCGCCGACCGCATCGGCACGATGCCGGCCAGCGAACGGCGCGCGGCCCAGACACTGATTGCCTTCTACCCGATGATCGGCTTGAAAACGGTCGCTGAATTCTCGGCCGCAGCCGGCGTTTCCTCGCCGACGATCCTGCGTTTCGTCGCCCGGTTGGGCTTTCAGAACTATCCGGAATTCCAGTCGAGCCTGCAGGACGAACTGGCGGCGCAACTGCAATCGCCGGCGACAAGGACGCTCAATCCGCCCTCGCCCGGCGGCGGGACCGTGTCGCCGATGCTGGAAGCGACGCTCGACAATATGCGCGAGACATTCAGGCACCTGTCCGACAAGCAGCTTGCCGATATCGCCGCCCGGCTGGCGGACCGGCGCGGCAAGACCTTCCTGATCGGCGGCCGCTTCACCGATCCGCTGGCGCGCTACATGGCCGCCCACCTCGCCATCATCCAGCCGGATGTCTTTCACCTCGCCGGGCAGGAAAGCATGTGGCGTGACCGGCTGATCGACATGGGCAAGCGCGACGTGCTGGTCATCTTCGACATCAGGCGCTACCAGGACAGCCTCCTCCGCTTCGCCGAGAAGGCGCATCAGCGTGGCGTGCAGATCGTGCTGTTCACCGACCAGTGGCTGTCGCCGATCGCCCGCCTTGCTCGCCATGTCATCGCCGGACGAACTGCGGTGCCGTCGGCATGGGATTCATCGGCGGCCCTTTTCGTCGTCGCCGAAACGCTGATCGTTGCCGTCACCAGGCAACTGGAAGCAGAAGGCGCCAAACGCATTCGCGAGATGGAAAGTCTGCGTTAGTGCATATGCGATGATCCGAAGCGTTACGCATATTTTCTCAAACGTTACATATATTTAATGTGCGCAGCACCCGGAGAATTGTCATAAAGACGCGATATCGAGACGGCTTCTTTGCCTTACAATAGCCTCGCTGCGTCTGCTTCATTTCCGGGAAACCGGTAGACGGAAGGATTGTTTTACCAACCGGAGTGCTGATGGCCGCCTGGAAACAGATACTTTTTGCACTCATGGTGCTGGTGGTGGCGGCAGCCGCCTGGCTGCGCTTTTATCCCGGCGCACCGGACGTGCTGGCACGTTGGGGCATCGACTGGGCTTACGCGGCAACGCCCCCGGCTGAAACCGGTGCCGCCAACGCGAGGCAGGCAAACGGCCGCAACGGCAATCAGCGGGTGAACGTGGTCGCCTTGGCGGCCACTTCGGCTGTTATCAACGACCGCCTACAGGCGATCGGCACCGGCCGTGCCAACGCCTCGGTGACCGTCAATCCTTACAGCTCCGGCCGCCTCGCCGAACTGCTGGTCGAGTCCGGCAGCCATGTCGAAAAGGGACAGATCCTCGCCACCCTCGATTCCGAGACCGAAGTGATCTCTCAGGACCGTGCCAAGCTCGCCTTGCAGGACGCTCAGTCCAAGCTCGACCGCGTCAAGTCGCTGCGTGCCTCCAATGCCGCGACCCCGGTAGCCGTGGCTGACGCCGAGGTGGTGCTGGCGGGCGCCAAGCTGGCGCTTCAGGACACGGAACTTGCACTGCAGCGCCGGTCGATCCTGGCGCCGATCGCCGGCACCGTCGGCATCCTGCCGATCTCGGCCGGCAATTACGTCACCAACCAGTCGGCTATCGCCACGCTCGACGACCGGTCCTCGATCCTGGTCGATTTCCTGGTGCCCGAGCGCTTCGCCGCCGCCGTCAAGGTCGGTGCGCAATTGACGGCGACGCCGATCGCCAATCCCAGCAACGCCTATAGCGGCACCGTTTCGGCCATCGACAACCACATCGATGAAAAGAGCCGCACCCTGCTGGTCAAGGCCAAGATCGCCAACCCGGCCGATTCGCTGCGCGCCGGCATGTCGTTCGGCATCACCATGAAATTTCCGGGGCAAACCTATCCGGCCGTCAGCCCGCTGGCGATCCTGTGGGGGTCGGACGGCGCCTATGTCTGGCAGATCGAGGATGGCAAGGCCAGGCGGGTCCCGGTGCGCATCATCCAGCGCAACACCGAGACCGTGCTGATCGACGCCGAGATCGACAATGGCGACATGGTGGTCACAGAAGGCACCCAGAGCGTCAGCGAGGGCGGCGCGGTTCGCCTTGCCGGCGAAGAGCAGCGCGCCGCGGACGCCGCCGCAGGCTCATGACCGGAACCATCAACACCGCCAGCGAGACCGGCTTCACCGCCCTGTTCATCCGCAGGCCGGTCATGGCCTTCGTGCTCAACACACTGATTGCGGTCGCCGGCCTGGCCGCTTTCTACGGCGTCGAGATCCGCGAACTGCCTGATGTCGACCGCGCGGTCGTCACTGTTTCCACCACCTTCGAGGGCGCGGCGGCCGAGACCGTCGACCGCGAACTGACCGACACGATCGAGGGCGCCGTCGCCCGCGTCTCAGGCGTCAAGTCGATCTCGTCGTCTTCCTCGTTCGGCTCGAGCCGCGTCACCATCGAGTTCAACGACGGCGTCGATCTGAATGTCGCCGCCTCGGACGTGCGTGATGCTGTCGGCCGCGTCGCCAATCAGATGCCCGACGCCGCCGATCCGCCGCGCATCGTCAAGGCCGACGCCAATTCCGACGCGGTGATGCGACTGGCGGTGACCTCGGACAACATGTCGATCCAGGACATGACCGTGGTGGTCCAGGACCAGATCGAGGACGAGCTTGCCGCCGTGCCCGGCGTTGCCGACGTCCAGGTCTATGGCGACCGCGACAAGATCTTTCGCATCGATGTCGACCAGAACAAGCTGGCCAGCCTCGGCTTCACGGTTGCCGATCTCAGGGCCGCCCTTGCCTCGGTCGCTTTCGATTCCCCTGCCGGTTCGATCACCACGACCAACCAGGACCTGATCGTCCGCACGACTGCCGACGTGACCACGCCGGAAGAGTTCGAAAACATCATTGTCGGCGGCACGACGCGCATCCGCGACGTCGCCACCGTCACGCTCGGTCCCGACGTCGGCCAGACCACGCTGCGCTCGGACGGCAAGACCGGCATCGGCATCGGCATCATCCGCCAGGCGGAATCGAACACGCTGGACATCTCGACCGGTGTCCAGGCCGCCGTCGCCAAGCTGCAGGAAAACCTGCCCAAGGGCATGTCGATCAAGATCACCAGCGACGACGCCGTCTTCGTCAAGGGCGCGGTGCACGAGGTCGAGATCGCACTCGGCCTGTCCGTGACTATGGTGCTGATCGTCATCTATGTGTTTCTCCTCGACTGGCGCGCGACGCTGATCCCCGGCCTGTCGATGCCGGTCGCCATGATCGGCACCATCGCTGCCATCTATCTGGCCGGCTTCTCGGTCAACATCCTGACCCTGCTCGCTCTGGTGCTGGCGACGGGACTGGTCGTCGACGACGCCATCGTCGTGCTCGAAAACATCGTGCGACGACGCAATGAAGGCATGGGGCCCCGCGCCGCCGCCGTGCTTGGCGCGCAGGAAGTGTTTTTCGCCGTCATTGCCACCACCTTGACGCTGGTCGCCGTCTTCGTGCCGATTTCGTTCCTGCCCGGCCAGACCGGCGGCCTGTTCCGCGAATTCGGCTTCGTGCTTGCCATGTCGGTGCTATTGTCCTGCGTTGTGGCGCTGACGCTGTGCCCGATGCTCGCCTCGCGCATGCTGACCAGCGCATCGCTCCACCACGAAGGGGGCCATGGCATCGGCGCCCGCATCGGCGGCGCGCTCAGTACGGCCTACAAGCGCGGCCTACACGCCTGCCTCGACGCGCCATGGATCGTGCTTCTGGTCGCGGTGCTGTTTGCCGGCACCGCCTTCACGCTGTTCGGCACCATCCGCCAGGAGCTGACGCCGACCGAGGACCGCGCCGCCGTGCTTCTGCGCATCAGCGCCCCGCAAGGCGTCAGCCTCGACTATACGACGCAGCAGATGCAGAAGATCGAGAGACTGATCCAGCCGATGCGCGATTCCGGCGAGATCCGCTCGACCTTCGAGAATGCCGGCCAGAACGGCTCCTACAATTCCGGCTTCATGGTGATGACGTTGGCGCCGTGGAACGAGCGCAGCCGCAGCCAGCAGGAGATCATGGCCGAGATCAGCCAGTTGACCAGGCAGGTGCCGAGCGTGCGCATCTTCCCGGTACAGCCCAACAGCCTCGGCATCCGTGGCGCCGGCAACGGCCTGCAGTTCGCGCTGGTCGGCAACGACCGCAAGGCGCTCGGCGACGCAGCCGTGAAGATCATCGCCGAGATGCAGAAGGACGCGCGCTTCCAGACACCGCGCCTGTCGATCGACCCGACGCAACCGCAGCTCGCCGTGGCCATCGACCGCGAGCGCGCCTCCGACCTCGGCATCGACATATCGGGACTGGCCAACACCTTGCAGGCCATGCTCGACGGCAACGATGTCGTCGACGTCTATATCGCCGACCGCAGCTACGGCGTGAAGCTGGTCTCGACCACCAATCCGATCAACGATCCGACCGATCTGGAAAACATCTTCCTGAAGACGGCAGACGGCCGTTTCGTGCCGATGTCGACCATCGCCACCCTGACCGAGCGTGCCGTACCGCCATCACTGTCGCGCGAACAGCAGCAGCCCTCGGTGGCCATCACCTCCAACCTCAGTGGCGACTTCGCACTTGGCGACGCGCTCACCCGCGCCGAGGAGATCGCCACGCCGCTGCTGCCTGCGGGCAGCCGCATCCTGCCTCTGGCCGAGGCGGCGACGCTGGGCGAGACCAACAGCGCCATGGTCACCATTTTCGGCTTCGCGCTGGTCATCATCCTTTTGGTGCTGGCCGCCCAGTTCGAAAGTTTCGTCAGTGCCGTCATCATCATGGCGACGGTGCCGCTCGGACTGGCCTGCGCGATTTTCGCGCTTCTGCTCTCGGGCACCAGTCTCAACGCCTACAGCCAGATCGGCCTGGTGCTTTTGGTTGGCGTCATGGCCAAGAACGGCATCCTGATCGTCGAATTCGCCAACCAGCTGCGCGATCGCGGGCTTGGCGTGCGCGAAGCGATCGAGCAGGCCTCGATCATCCGCGTGCGGCCGGTGATGATGACGATGATCTGCACCGTGCTCGGCGGCTTGCCGCTGGTGCTGGCGAGCGGCGCCGGTGCCGAGGCGCGCGTCGCGCTCGGCTGGGTCATCGTCGGCGGCCTGGGGCTGGCCACCGTCTCGACGCTGTTCCTGACGCCGGTCGCCTATCTCTTGCTTGGCCGCTTCGTCACGCCGAAGACCCATGAGGAAGCGCGACTGAAGCGCGAGTTGGAGGAAGCCGCCTACACCAATGTGGAACCGGCGGAGTAAAGAAATCCAGGGAAAAGTGTGTAGCGGTTTTCCGTCCGGAATTTCGTAAGAAAAATAGTTCCGCCTATCTCAAGAACCGGCCTTCGATCGACCAGCGCGCGGCGAGGAAATTCAGCACCGCCGCCACTACGACACCGGCGATCTTTGCCGGCCACACTCCGGCGATGCCGGCAAACAGCGCGATGGAGAGGCTGGAGAAGCCGAGCGAAATCAGCCCTCCAAGCGAGGCGAAGCGAAGGAATGCGTCACGCAGTCGGATGGCTCGATTGCGCTCGAACGACCAGAAGCCGTTCGCCGCGAAGGAAAAGGTGACGGCGATGAACCAGGCAGCAACGTTGGCCGGCAGCGGCGAAGCACCGAGCTTGAGCAGCAGGAAGAAGCTGGCAAGGTCGATGGCTGTGTTGGCCAGTCCGACAATGGCAAAGCGGACGATCTTGTTGCCGGTCGAACGCGGGGGCCGCTCGGCGTCGTTCATCCCCTGCCATCCATGATTGCGACATTGGCGCGGGCCAGGCTGGCTCCGAACGCGTCCGATGCCAGGGCCGCGAATTCGACCTCGCGCACAGCTTGCATCGTGTCGCGCGCGCGCAGCGTCTCGTCGACATGGCCGGGATGGCACATGAACAGCCCTTGTTCCGGCAACCCTTCGACGGCGGCCTGCAGAACCGCAGTGAATTTTTCGGGCTGCCGCCAGTCATAGATGCCGGCGAGCGGCTGGAAAACGATGAAGCCGGCGCGCTGCATCGAACGGTTGAACCCGGCAGCGAGCGCGGCAATCGCGGCGACCTTCGACCCTGCGGCCAGCGCCGGGCCGCCGCGTAGGGCCGGCCTGTCGGCGCCTTCTGGAAACCGCGCGCGCAGCCATGTGCGCACGACGGGAAGGAAATGCACATGCTGATGCCCGTCGACGAAATCGGGGCGGCGGCCAAGCGCCTCGACGAAGCGGCTGTACTGGGCGTCAAGCTCGGCATGAACATGGCGCTCGTCGATGCGGCCGCGCAGAACAGGCAAGGCCAGTGCGCGGAGCGGTGGCAGCCGGCCTTCCGGCGCCAGGCTCGACCGGCCGGTAATGGTCAACTGGTCGGTCAAGGTGAGATGCAGCCCGACCGCGGCCCGGCCGCACAGCGGTTTTATGCGCTCTGCCTCCGCTTCCCATTCCGGAAAGCCGGTCATGCAGCTGGTGCCGGTCAGGCGGCCGCGATCGAGCAGGTCGAGAATCGCGGCGGAAACGCCGGGCGCCAGGCCGTAATCGTCGGCGATCAGGCGGATGCGCCGCGTCATCTGTTCGAAGTGCCCGGCTCCGGTCGATCGGCGGGGGCCACGCTGCGCACGATGTCGCGCACGAGATAGACCGGGCGATCCTTGCTCTCGCTGAGCGTGACCCAGACGTATTCGCCGATCAGGCCAAGCAAGGTCAGGTTGAGGCCGCCGAGCAGGACGACGGCAACCAGCAGGCTGGGGTAGCCCGGAACGGCAATGCCGTAGAAGATCACCTCGAAGAGCACCTTGGCGCCATAGAGCGCACCGGCCAACGCCGCGAGCAGCCCACTGAGGCTGATGAGACGCAAGGGAATGACGGAAAAGGAAGTAAAACCTTCGAGCGAGAAGGCGATCAGGTTGAGCCGGCTCCATTTCGACGTGCCGCTGGCGCGGCCTTCCGGCGAATAGGGCAACGCCTTCTGGCGAAAGCCGGCCCAGGCAAACAGGCCCTTGTTGAAGCGCCGCTTGTCGCGCAGGCTGGTCAGCGCACGCGCCACGGCGCCGCGCATGACGCGAAAGTCGCCGGCATTTTCGGGAATATCGAAACGCTGGCTCGAGTTGATCAGGCTGTAGAAAAGCCGTGCAAGCTGGCTGCGCCGCCAGCTCGCCTCGCGGCGGTCGTTCTGCGCATAGACGACGTCGATGTCCGGATGGTCCACCAGCTCGGCGATCAGCTTCAGGCTGATGTCCAGGGAATGCTGGAGGTCGGCGTCCATGATCAGCACCATGTCGCCGCGCGACTGGTCGAGGCCGGCGAGCACCGCGACTTCCTTGCCGAAATTGCGGCTGAGGCGCACGATCTCCCACGACCCCGTCAGCGCTTGCGAAAACCGCACGGCGCCATCGTCACGACTGCCGTCATCGACGAGGATCTTGTGTACGGTCATGCCGAAGCGTTGTGCCACGGCCACTTCGAGCTCGCCCAGCAGGCGCGCGAAGGCCGATGCCGATGCCGCCTCGTTGAAGAACGGTGCGACGATATCGAGGCTCGGCCGCAACTCAACCATTGGCGACTCCCGCATTCACCACCTTTTCCCGTGCCTTGGCCCAGAACCACCAGATCAGCGAACCGGCGATGAAAGTGACGGCGACCGGCCGGAACCAGGGGAAGAGGAAATCGTGCACATGGCGCTCGACGCCGCTCAACCCGGTCACGAACAGCGTCGTCGACAGCACTGAGGCAAGGACGCCGCCCCGTTCTTCACGCCACAACAGGGCGATGGCAAGACCGGCTGGTACCGCGATCATGGCAAAGGTGTTTGGCTCGACGCGCGGGTTGAAGACGCACATGTAGAAAGTGGCTGTCAGGAAGATCGCCAGCGCCGCCTTTCCCTGTTCGAGCCTGCGGTCGAACCAGATGACGGCAGAAAGCGTAAACAGGGCCATGACCATGCGCACGATCGTTGCGCCGAATTCCGGTATTGGCAGTCCTATCGTGGTGAACGGTGCCGTGAAATCGGTGGGCACGAAATGGCTGGTGTTATCGACGGCCATGGAGGTCAGCATCTGGGCGAAGACACGATACTGATCGTTGAGATAGCCGGCGGGAGCAAAAGCGTAAGGCAGTGCCAGCACGAACAGCAGCGCCAGCACCAGCACCGGTATCAACCGGAGCCGAAGGGCTCCTACCAACAACAGCATTATGATCGCGGTCGGCTTGGCGATGATGGCAAGCGAAGCCCAGAAGAACGTCTCCGCCCGCCGCCCTTCCAGCGCCGACAGGGTGAGAAGCCAGCAAGCGCCGGTCAAAAGGATCGTCGCCTGGCCGTTGCGGATCGCCCCCACCGCCATCGGCAAAGCGAGGAAAAGACCGAAAGAAAGCAGCCATGTCAGTTCGCCGCCGCCGAGCTTGCGCACC
Source organism: Mesorhizobium sp. M7A.F.Ca.CA.001.04.2.1 (assembly GCF_003998485.1). NCBI lineage: Bacteria > Pseudomonadati > Pseudomonadota > Alphaproteobacteria > Hyphomicrobiales > Phyllobacteriaceae > Mesorhizobium > Mesorhizobium sp. M7A.F.Ca.CA.001.04.2.1. The sequence continues at coordinate 53,964 of NZ_RZQT01000005.1, read as the reverse complement.
TGCCGCATCGCGGCGTAGGTCAGCACCGCAAAGCCAATGGAATGCCAAACCAAGCCGCCCAGATGCGGACCGAGCTTGACTATTGGAGCGTAGAGCGCGGCAAAGGCCGGCGCGTAGAGATACCCCATCTCGGACTGGGTGTCGTAGAGCGGCAGACCGGCCTGAAGCGCCTCGCTGCCGTCGATATAGGCCTGCCATACCGTCCGCGTGTGCGGCGACCACAGGACCAGGGCAAGAACGACCAGGAACGCTCCGATCCACAGGCCAAACCCCAAACGGTCGAAAACCGGCTTGGAAATCGTCATCAAGGCGCTCCACACAATCCCGGAACTGGATCAGTCCAGCCTGTCCCGGCATTCGATGGCGGCGGCATATCACGGACGAAGTGGCGTGGCATAGGGGGCTGACGAACGTCAGGGCCGCACCTCCTTCGCCTCGAATATGCGTTCCCACCTTCATGGCTGCCGTCCGAGGCTGGCGACCTGACTAATCGCCAGTGAATTCGGGCAAACGAAAATAGGGGTTGCGCGGATCAAAGGGATATTTCGGCTCGCCCTTACCAGCAAGAACAGCCCCCGGGATCAGCACGCCTTTCGACCCGAACTGATAGTCGATGCCGGCACAGAGGTGAGCGAGATCCTGGTAGTTGAAACTGCGCAACGCACTACCACCTTCAAATGCAGCTGTTTTGAGTTGCTCAGGCGTGAGCGGCCCGATCATCCTGTCGCGATAGGCTTTGATCTTGGCCTTGTTGAGTCTGGAGGCCTGACATTCGGCGCCGACGACCCGCGCCAGCATGATATTCCTGACCGCGGTCCCGGCAGGATCATCCAGCGGGGCCGAATATTTCTTGAGAAAGTAATTCGTACTGGGATCGTTCGTCATCGCCTTGCGCCAAAACGGCGGGAACTTTTCGGCAGCCTGTGCACCAATGGTACTGGCCATCGACATGAGGACAATCGGGACAAACCACCATTTTCTCACAAGCAGCCCCTTTTTTGCAGTAACTGGACTTCGCTCGCCAGCCATTTTCGTTCAAGGCCGGATGAACACCTTGCCGTTGGGCTTGGCCAGTTCGGCTGGCAGCCGCGCCATCGCCTCGGCGAGCGGCACTACCGCCGTCACGTCGGTCGACCAGCGCCCATCGGAAAAACGCTTCTGCGCTTCCAGGATCGCCGGGCCGCGGCGATCGCGGAACTGGCGCATCCACTCGCTCAGCCAAAACCCTTCGATATGCTTGTGCTGGAAGATCAGTTGGCCGGGCTCGCGGATAACGGTGGCTTCGGGATCGAGCCGCCCATAGATGATCCAGCGCGACCGCTTCGGCATGACGTTGAAGATGGCGGAGGCAAGCGGCCCGGTTACCGCGTCAAGGAAGATGCGCGGCTGTTCGGCCTTCATCACCTCGCGCAGCGCCGCCTTGAAATCCGGCGCCCTTTCATTGAGCACGTGCGCCGCGCCAAGCGCATTCAGAGCCGCGATCTGGTCGTCACGGCGCACGGTGACGATCGGCCGGAAACCCTCTTCGCTGGCCAGGCCGATGATCAGCTTGCAGAGCTGGCTGGCGCCGGCGGTCATGACGAAGGCCTTCTCGCCTTCCTCCTTGACGATGTCGAACATGGCGAGCGCCGTGAGCGGGTTGACGATCATCGCCGCACCGTCCTCGTCGCGAACGGTGTCGAGCAGCGGGATGCAGGCAGCCGCCTCGGCGACGGCATAGTCGGCCCACGAGCCCCAGTTGGTGACGCCGGTGGCAAAAGCCACGCGCTTGCCGATCAGGCTTTTGGGATAGGGCTCGTCCCCGCTAGCGACGACAATGCCGACACCCTCGAAGCCGGCCGGCTGGCCCTTGGCACGCGGCTGGCCGTACTGGCCCTTGACGAAGGCGACATCGGACGGATTGATCGAGGCGAGGCTGACCTTGATCAGCACCTGGCTGGGGCCCGGTGTCGGCACCGCGATGCTGCCCGGCTCGAGATAGGGCTCCATCGCCTCCAGCACACTGCCGCTCGGTGTCCTGGTGTAGCCATCGCCGACAAGCAGCAGCGCCTTCATTTCGGATGGGACGGTCATCGGAACACTCCTCGCTCGAGCCTCGGGTCGCGCCCGCATGACGATGCCGGCGCTCAGACCTTCTCCTGCGTGTATTTCCTCAACTCCGTCCGCGCCACCTGACGGCGATGCACGGCGTCCGGCCCGTCGGCAAGGCGCAAGGTCCGCAGATGCGTCCACGACCGCGCCAGCGGTGTGTCCTGGCTGATGCCTTGCGCGCCGAACATCTGCACCGCCTCGTCGGTGACCTTGAGCGCGACGCGCGGTGCGACCACCTTGATCTGGCTGATCCAGGGAGCAGCGGCCCGCGCATCGCCCTGGTCGATCATCCACGCCGCCTTAAGGCAGAGCAGCCGCGCCATCTCGATCTCCATGCGGCATTCGGCGATGATGTCGAAATTGGCGCCGAGCTTTGCCAGCTTCTGGCCGAAGGCCTCGCGGCGCACGGAACGCTGGCACAGCATCTCGAGCGCCATCTCGGCCTGTCCGATGGCGCGCATGCAGTGGTGGATGCGGCCGGGACCGAGCCGCCCTTGCGCGATCTCGAACCCCCTGCCCTCGCCGAGGATCAGGTTCGACGCCGGTACGCGCACATTGTCGAAGCGAAGATGCATGTGGCCATGCGGCGCGTCGTCATCGCCATAGACCTGCATGGCCCGCACCTTGGTCACGCCTTTGGTGTCTGATGGCACCAGGATCATCGAATGGCGGCGGTGCTGCGGCTCGTCATCGCCCCCGGTCCTGACCATGACGATGTAGATGGCGCAGCGCGGATCGCCGGCGCCCGAAGCCCACCATTTCTCGCCATTGAGCACATAGTCGCCGCCGTGGCGTTCACAACGCATGGCAATGTTGGTGGCATCGGATGAAGCGACATCCGGCTCGGTCATCAGATAGGCCGAGCGGATCTTGCCGTCGAGCAGCGGTTCCAGCCATGCTTTCTTGTGGTCGGCCGAGCCGTATCGCTCCAGCACCTCCATGTTTCCGGTGTCGGGCGCCGAGCAGTTGAAGGTCTCGGCGCCGAGATGCGCCTTGCCCATCTCTTCGGCCAGATAGGCGTATTCGACGGTGGAAAGGCCATAGCCGCGTTCCGAGCCGGTCAGCCAGAAATTCCACAGGCCGCGCTCTCTTGCGGTCTTCTTCAGCCCTTCGAGGATCTCGCTCTGACGCGCACTGTAGACCCAGCGGTTGCCTGCCTTGCCCACTTCGCTGAGGAATTCATGGTCGAGCGGCATGATCTCGTCGCGCACCATGGCCGCGACGCGCGCGTGGATTGGCTTCAGCCGCTCGGTCATGCCGAGATTCATCTCCGTCATCGGTCGCTAACCCTTCATACACGCCAGGCATTTTGTCAGTGGCAAGGATGACCGTACTTCGGATAGCCTTGTCAACGAACTGTTTGCCCGCATGCCGAGCGCGGAGAATTGTGATGAGCTATCTGGACGAACTGTTTTCGGTGGCCGGCAAGACCGCGCTGGTGACGGGTGCGGCGACCGGCATCGGCCGCATGGCGGCGACCGCGCTGGTCAGGGCCGGCGCCAGCGTGATGATCGCGTCGCGCAAGGGCGAGGATTGTATCAAGGTCGCCGAAGAGTTGAACCAGCTTGGTGCACCGGGCCGGGCCGACGGCTTCGTCGGCGACGTTTCCAGCGAAGCCGGCATCGCCGCACTCGTCGCCGAGGTCAAATCGCGCACCGAACGGCTGAACATTCTGATCAACAACGCCGGCGTCTCCTGGGGCGCGCCGCTGGAAAGCTTCCCCTATTCGGCATGGGCCAAGGTGTTTGGCGTCAACGTCACCGCGGTCTTCCATCTGACGCGCGAATTGCTGCCGCTGCTCGATGCCGCCGCCAGCGACGCCGATCCGGCCAGGGTGATCAACCTCGGTTCGGTAATGGGCACGCAGCCGCTGGCCGACGACGCCTATTCCTACACCGCCTCGAAGGCTGCGGTTCATCATCTGACGCGCACACTGGCGCTCGAGTTCGCCGCCCGCCGCATCACCGTTAACGCCTTTGCCCCCGGCCCCTTCCAGAGCCGGATGACGGCATTCGCCACCGGTACGGATGAGCAGGCCAGGCACGTCGGCAGCCATGTTCCGATCGGCCGTATCGGCGCACCGGATGACATTGCCGGCGCAACGCTCTATTTGTGCAGCCGTGCAGGCAGCTATGTCACTGGCGCCATCCTGCCGATCGATGGCGGACAGTCGGTGCAGCATGGGCTGACCTTGTTCAAGGAATGACATTTTCCGGCCATAGAAGCCGGGGGTGAACTGGAGGACATGAGCGTGGAACCGATCAGTCTCGATGTGCTTCTGGCCAGTGTCGGCAAGGAGGTCGGCGTGTCGCCGTGGCGGGTGGTCACGCAACGCATGATCGACCAGTTCGCCGACGCCACGGACGACCATCAGTTCATCCACTGCGATCCGGAGCGGGCGATGCGTGAAACGCCGTTCGGCGGCACCATCGCGCACGGCTTCCTGTCGCTGTCGCTGTTGTCGGCGATGACCTTCGAGACCATGCCGCCGCTGGAAAACGGCAAGATGGGCGTCAACCACGGCTTCGATTCGCTGCGCTTCCTGGCGCCGGTGAAAACCGGTGCGCGCATCCGCACCCGTTTCGTGCTGGCCGACGTCAAGGTCAGGCCGTCGGGCTGGGTGCAGACCGCGCATGACGTGACGATCGAGATCGAGGGTTCGAAGAAGCCGGCACTGACCGCGCGCTGGCTGACGCTGACCTTGATCGAACGCCAGCCCGAGACGGCATGAGTGATCCCGTTCTCGACCAGGCAGCGCTTGCGCCTTACCTCGAGGCGAGCATACCGGGCTTTTCCGGGCTTGCTGCAGTCGAGAAGTTCAAATCCGGCCAATCGAACCCGACCTACCTTTTGACGGCGGCAAGCGGCCGTTACGTGCTGCGCGCCAAGCCGCCGGGGCAATTGCTGAAATCGGCGCACCAGGTCGACCGCGAATTCAGGGTGATGAGCGCGCTTGCCGGCACCGCCGTGCCTGTGCCGGCCATGCTGCATCTGTCGGCGGAAGGCTCGCCCATCGGCCGCATGTTCTACGTGATGGATTTCCTCGACGGCCGCATTTTCTGGGATCCGGCTCTGCCGGAGGCTGGCGACAATGATGAACGCGCCGCCATCTACGATGCCATGAACGACACCCTCGCCGCCCTGCACGAGGTCGATGTCGAAACAGTGGGACTCGGCGATTTCGGCCGGCCGGGCAATTATTTCGAGCGCCAACTGGCGCGCTGGACGAGCCAGTACCGTGCCTCGGAAACCGGCACCGTCGCCGACATGGACCGGCTGATTGCCTGGTTGGAAACGCATATGCCCGTAGATGACGGCCGGATCTCACTGGTCCATGGCGACTACCGGCTGGACAATCTGATCTTCGCGCCGGACCGGCCAACGGTTCTGGCAGTGCTCGACTGGGAACTTTCGACATCAGGCCACCCCTTCGCCGATATCGCCTATCAATGCATGCAATGGCGGCTGCCGCACGCTTCCGGCTTTCGCGGCCTGGGCGGTATCGATCGTTCCGCACTCGGCCTGCCTTCCGAAGAGGACTACGTCGCCGCCTACTGCCGGCGGCGCGGGCTCACCGGTATCGGCAACTGGACGTTCTTCCTCGCCTTTTCCTTCTTCAGGCTGGCTGCCATCTGCCAGGGCGTCTTCAAGCGGGCGCTGGACGGCAACGCCTCCAATCCCGAGAAGGCGAAAACCTATGGCGAGGCGGTGAAACTGCTTTCGTGTCTTGCCGCAGAACTGATCGACAGGGAGGCGTGATGGGCCATTTCGACAGAGGAACGGTGCTGATCACGGGGCTGCCAAATTACGACAAGCGTCGGCACGATCCGAAGCATACCGTTTGGGAACTTCCCGTGCCCTTGTCCGTTTCCGTACAGCGTATATAATTTAGCCAGCCACCAACCCAACCGAAGGCACCAGATCTTGCCGCAGAGCGTCCAGACACGCCGCGAGAAACAAAAAGCAGAACTGCGCTCCGAATTGCTCGAGGCCGCGCATAAGCTTGTCCAGGAAGAGGGCTATGAGGGCCTGACCATCCGCAAGCTGGCCAAGCGGGTCGGCTACGCCCCGATGTCCGTTTATTCCTACTTCGCCGACAAGCAGGACATCCTGTTCGCTCTGGCCGAGGACGCATTCGAGACGCTTGCTCGCCGCATCGAGGAGCATCCGTCCGATGATCCGATCGCAGCCTTGCAGGCGGTGATGACGGAATATGCCGCCTTCGGGCTCGGCAATCCCAACGAATACCGCACCGTATTCATGACCGAAAAGACCAAGCTGCCGGAAGGCAGGAGCTACGACGACATGGAAGAGAGCAACCCGGCGATGAAGGCGCTGATCAGCCGGGTCGAGGCCTGCGTTGCCGCCGGAAAATTGCAGGGCGATCCGCGCGCCATCGCCACCATGCTGTGGGCGGTCGGCCACGGCACGATCTCGCTGCTCATCACCTTTCCATTCTACCCCTTCGGCGACCCGCAGGCCTTCGTGAAGCGGATGTGCGATTTCACGCTCGCCACGCTCAGCACGCAAAACGTCCCGCCGTTGACCGAGACACCGGTCAACTGCTGAACGCCGTTCCCTTTCATTTCCATATTTTCTCTCCGCCCCAGCCAAACCCTGGGGGGATTTCTTGGTTAACGAAAAATTTATCGTACGCGTACGGTTTTCCCTTGAATTCCCAATCCACGGCGTATATGTACAGTCTATCGTACATGTACGAGAAAAATTCACCCGTCGTTACGAATTGAATTCGACCCGGAAACCGGAGACTGACAATGAAAAAGACACTCCTCACCCTCGCCGCCGTGCTGGCACTTTCGGGCTCGGCTTTCGCCGCCAACACCACCCATCCGGTCAAGCATGCGCCGGTGGCGGCCTGCGTTGACACCAAGACCAACCTGAAGCTCGATTGCGCTTCGACCGGTTCGGTCGAGAAGAAGGGTGCCACGGAAAACACCGCTGAAGGCAAGGGCCCGCGGCTCGGCATCAGCATCAATCCGTGGATTGTGCCGAGCGCATTCTGATATCAGCAAAGATCGCGTCTGGCCGGCACAAGCCGGCCAGCTTCAAGCGACCGAAATCGGCAGCTTCGCTGCTGAACTCTCAAAGGCTGCGTCGATCAGCTTCTGCATGTCGGCGGCGCGCCGGAACGACGGATCGCCATTCCGGCCTGCATCCAGCGCATCGGCAAAGCGTCGCGCATTGCGCTTGACACTGGGCAGATCCAAAGTCCGCCAGCGCTGAAGATCGACATCCCCGCCGAGGCAGGCCGACAGGCTCGATGCCTTGCCGTCGGTCTCGACCTTGATGGCGCCCTGGGTGCCGTGCAGGGCCAGCGACAGATCGTTGGCGTGGCCGGTCATATAGCGGCTCGCCACGATCGTGGCGAGCGCGCCGCAATCGAGCCGCGCCGTCATTGCCACGCTGTCATTGGCGTCCAGCACATAGTCGCCGATGCGCTCGCCCTCGGCCTTCGGAAACGTCACCAGATCGGCATGCAGGCTGACGATATCCTGGCCGGCGCCATAGGTGGCGAAATCCAGGATATGGATGCCGACATCGCCCAGCACGCCGGTCGAACCGTGCCGGCTGGACAAGCGCCACAGCCATTTGTCCTCGACCCGCCAGTCACCCCATGATTTGCTGACCAGCCAGCTTTGCCGGTAGCTCGCCTCGACATGGCGCAACGCGCCGATCTCGCCGGCCTGAACCATGCGCCGCGCCTCGTGGATCGCCGGTGAGTTGCGATAGGTGAGGTTGACCATGTTGATCACCCCGGCAGCCTCGGCCGCTTGCGTCATATCAAACGCGTCGGCGTAGTTCGGCGCCAGCGGCTTTTCGCAAAACACATGTTTTCCCACGCCGAGCAGCGCCAGCGTCGTCGCCCTATGCGCACCATCCGGCGTCGCGTTGATGGCGGCATCGAACTCGCCCCAGGCGATCGCCGCCTCCAGGCTCTCGAAAGAATCGCCGATCTTGCTGGCCGCGGCGAACGCCGCAGCGCGGCCGGGCACCTGGTCGACACAGGCGACGATGCTGCAGCCGGGAATCCCGGCAAACTCCTCGACATGATGCCCGGCGATACCGCCGGTGCCGAGCAGAAGAATTCGATGCATTAGCCCCAAGCCCCCAAAATCAACTCACGCCTTGGGCAACTCAGGCCCGATCAGCTCAGGCCGCCCCAATCAGCTCAGGCCCTTGTCGCCATCGGCATGCAGGCGCAGCCCCTTCTGCACGATCTTCTCCTTGGCCGCATCCGTCGGCACGTTCGGCGCATTGGTGATGCCGGACCATGCCGGCGCCGGGTTGTGCGCCCAATGGACGGCGTTGCGCAGCACCTGCTGCACGCCCTCATTGTGATAGATCGGATAGGTCTCGTGGCCGGGCGAGAAGTAGAAGATCCGTCCCGCGCCGCGCTGGTAGGTCAGCCCGGACCGGAACACCTCGCCGCCCTCGTACCAGGAGACGAACACCGTCTCCAGCGGCTCCGGCACCGCGAACGGCTCGCCATACATTTCGGTCTCGCCGATCTCCAGGCACTCGCCGATGCCTTGCGCGATCGGGTGGCCGCGGTTGATCGCCCAGACGCGCTCGCGCTCGCCCGCCTCGCGCCATTTCAGCGAACAGGGCGTGCCCATCAGCCGCTTGAAGATCTTCGAGTAGTGGCCGGAATGGAGCACGATCAGGCCCATCCCTTCCCACACTCGCTTCTGCACCCGCTCGACGATCTCGTCCTTGACCTCGCCATGCGCCGCGTGGCCCCACCACAAAAGCACGTCGGTGGCCGCCAGGCGCTTTTCGCTCAGGCCGTGCTCGGGCTCCTGCAAGGTTGCGGTGGTCGCCTCGATGCCCATGTCCTGGTTGAGGGCGGCGGCGATGGTGCCGTGCATCCCCAAGGGATAGAGTTCGCGCACGGCTTCATTGGTCTGCTCGTGGACATTCTCGCCCCAAACGATCGCTTTTGTCGGCATTTTCATCTCCCAAAGCGCTTTAAATAGCACGCCCAAGGAGATTGAGAAGGTCCGATGCGATCTGGCCCGATGGAATACTAGGTCTTGCGCTTCTTGCGCCCCGGCACGGTCTTGGCCTTGCCCGGTTTCGCCGGTGCGCCGGGGATGGCGGTTCCGGTAATGGATACCGGATCGCTGGCCGGGAACGTGTCTTCAAGGCCTTCCTCGAGTTCCTCTTCGGCGCTCGGGGCTTCATGTCGCTCATGTTCGAGCGAGCGGACGGCCGATGTCTTTTTGACCGGCGACTTCGGCGCGGAATTCGACGGCATCGGCATTTCTCCCTCGGCGTGCGGATGCAGAACGAGCGTGCCCTGCAAAACGTTCCGAGTTCAGACCGCCGCGTCGCGCGATCCCTCGGACAGGAAAGTAAAGACATAGTCCGAGAAGGAACGCCAGCATTCGACCCGGAAGGCATCGGCGGCTGTGCGCAACAGCACGATCTCGGTCTTGCCCAGGATGGTGCGCGACGCCGCTCCAACCGGGAACGCGTCGAGCGACAGGTCTTGCGGGCAGCCCGCATTGATCGTCGCCGCTGCCCCAGTGCCCGTCACTGATATCGCGATGTTGCGATGCGAGACGCCAACCGCCGAATGCGGCGCGGATACTTTGGCGCAATCGGCGAGCGGATCGTTGCCGGCCTCATCGATGACAAGCCATTCGTCGGGGCCGAGCCACAGAGCGATGCGCCCACCCCTTGAGGCGGATGTCTTCGGCTTTTTCGGCAAGGTCACGCCGAGCGCCTTCGAAAGCGCTGCGGCCGAAGCCTCCGGCGCACGCAGCGAAATGCGCTTGGCCGGCGGCAGCACCTCGACCTTGACGGCGGCAGCAGTGGTGCTGCGTCCAGCCAGCGCCGGACGGCGCTCGACCGAAGGCGATGCAGCCGGAGCCGTCTTCCTTGCAGCGGCCTTAGCCATTGAGGCGCCCTCCCGTCTCGTCGAAGAACACCATGCCGGTAACCTCCACTTCGATCACCCCGTTCGGCATCGGCACGTAGAGCGTGTCGCCCATCCGGTCGCGGCCGCCGGCGACCAGCGCCAGCGCGATCGAGCGGCCGCAATTTTCCGACCAGTAGCTCGAAGTGACATGGCCGATCATCTTCATCGGGATCGCCTGCTTCGGATCCTCGACGATCTGCGCGCCTTCTTCGAGCACCACCTTGGGATCTTTGGTCTTGAGGCCCACCAACTGCTTGCGGCCCTTGGCGACAAGGTCCGGCCGAGTCAGGCCGCGGATGCCGACGAAATCGGTCTTCTTCTTGCCGACCGCCCAGTCGAGGCCGGCGTCGTTCGGCGTTACCGTGCCATCGGTGTCCTGGCCGACGATGATGTAGCCCTTTTCGGCGCGCAGCACGTGCATCGCCTCGGTGCCATAAGCAGCCGCACCATGCTTCTGGCCTTCGGCCCACAGCGCTTCCCAGACCGTCTGGCCATAATCGGCCGGCACATTGACCTCGAACCCGCGCTCGCCGGTGAACGACATGCGGAACAGCCGCGTCGGCACGCCGCAGATCTTGCCTTCGCGCACCGACATGTGCGGCAGCGCCTCGTCCGACATGTCGATGCCTTCGACCAGCGGCGCGATGATGTCGCGCGACTTGGGTCCCTGCACGGCGATGACCGCCCACTGCTCGGTGATCGAGGTCAGCCAGACATTGAGATGCGGGAACTCGGTCTGGAGATAGTCCTCCATATGGTTCATGACGCGCGGCGCACCGCCGGTCGTCGTCGTCACATGGAAGCGGTCGGGCGCCAGCCTGCCGACGACGCCGTCATCATAGATGAAGCCATCCTCGCGCAGCATGATGCCGTAGCGGCAGCGGCCGGGTTCCAGCTTCTCCCATGGGTTGGTGTAGAGCAGTTCCATGAACTTGGCCGCATCCGGCCCGACCACTTCGATCTTGCCGAGCGTCGAGGCATCGAACAGGCCGGCCGTCTTGCGCACGGCGACGCATTCGCGGTCGACCGCGGCGTGCATGTCCTCGCCCGCCTTGGGGAAATACCAGGCGCGCTTCCACTGGCCGACGTCCTCGAACACCGCGCCTTGCGCCTCGGCCCAGGGATGGATCGCCGTTTTACGCGTCGGATCGAACAGCGGCCCGCGCGCATGGCTGACGATCGCGCCGAAGGTCACCGGCGTATAGGGCGCCCGGAACGTGGTCAGGCCGACCTCCGGGATTGGCTTTCCCAGCATCTCGGCGGCAATCGCCAGGCCGTGCATGTTGGAGGTCTTGCCCTGATCGGTGGCCATGCCGTTGGTGGTGAAGCGCTTGACGTGCTCGATCGAGCGCATGCCTTCGTGCACCGCCTGGCGGATATCCTTGGCGGTGACGTCGTTCTGGAAGTCGACAAACGCCTTCACCGTGGTGTCCGGCCCGGCGCCAGGAGCCGCACCCAGCATGCCGCGCGACCAGCTCTCGGAGGTGTCGACCTTCGGCTTCGTACCCTTGGCGGTTTTCGCGCCCGCATCCCTGGCCGCTTTGGCGCCCGCGGCATAGGCCTCGTCGACCGTCGCCGATAGGCCGTCGGCACCATTGCAGGCGCCGACAGAGACGCAATCCTGCGCATAGGTGCCCGGCACGAAGCGCTTGGTCTCGTCGTTGAAGGCGACCTTGCCGCGCGACTGCGAGAACAGATGCACCGACGGCGTCCAGCCGGCCGACATCAGGATCGCGTCGACTGGAATGGTGCGTTCGCCGCCGCCATTCTTCGGCTGCACCGTCATCGAGGAAACGCGCAGCTTGCCGCCGGCGCGGATCACCGCGCGGCCGAAATTGACCTCGATGCCGAGCGCCCTCGCCTCGTCGATCACCGGTCCGGTCGGATTGTCGCGCAAATCGACGATCGCCGCCACGTTGACGCCGGCCTTCTTCAGGTCGATCGCCGCTGCATAGGCGGAATCATTGGCGGTGTAGACGCCGACATTCCTGCCGACCGCGACGCCATAGTGGTTGAGATAGGTGCGCGCGGCACCCGCCAGCATGATGCCCGGGCGGTCGTTGTCGGCGAACACCATGTGGCGCTCGATGGCGCCCGAGGCCAGCACCACGCGCTTGGCCCTGACCTGCCACAGCCGCTCGCGCGCCAGATCGTGGCCGGGAGCCTTCAGATGATCGCTGACACGCTCGACCAGGCCGACGAAATTCTGCGCGTAATAACCGAACGCCGTCGTGCGTGACAGCACGCGGACATTGTCCATCGCGGCGAGCTTCGCCACCGCAGCTTGCGCCCAGGCAAAGCCGTCCTGGCCGTCGATTTTCGCGCCGCTCTCGAAACGCAGGCTGCCGCCGAACTCGGCCTGCTCGTCGGCGAGGATGACGCGCACGCCGGTCTCCGCCGCTGCCAATGCCGCAGCGATGCCCGCCGCACCGCCGCCCAGCACCAGCACGTCGCAATGCGCATAGCGTGACGAATAATGGTCGGGATCGGGCTGGTCCGGGGAAACGCCAAGACCGGCCGCGGCGCGGATCTTGGGCTCGTACAGGCTCTTCCATGCCGCCTTCGGCCACATGAAGGTCTTGTAGTAGAAGCCGGCCGAAAACATCGGCGACGCGATGTCGTTGACCGCACCGACGTCGAAGGACAGCGACGGCCAGCGGTTCTGCGACTGCGCCTCGAGCCCGTCATAAAGCTCCTGCACAGTCGCGCGCACGTTCGGCGTCTTGCGTGCCGCGTCGCGCCTGATTTCGACCAGCGCGTTCGGCTCCTCGGCGCCCGCCGACAGGATGCCGCGCGGACGGTGGTACTTGAACGAACGGCCGACCAGATGGACGCCATTGGCGAGCAGCGCCGAGGCCAGCGTGTCGCCCTCGATGCCGGCATAGGACTGGCCATCGAAGCTGAAACGCGCGGTCTTGGCTTGGCTGAAGCGGCCGGCGCCGGAAATGCGGTACGACGCGCCGCTCATTTGCCAACTCCCGGCAGCTTGGAGGGTTTGGGTTCGCCGGCCTTGTAGGTCATGACGAACCTGTCGGTGACGGTGTCGCGCACGGCGTTGAAGAAGCGCGCGCAGCCATGCATGTGCCGCCACCGCTCATAGATGATGCCCTTGGGGTTGGAGCGGATGAAGAAGAACTTTTCGAAATCGTCGTCGCTCTCGCCGGCCATATTGGCCGAGCGCGCAATATGCGCCTCGCCGGCGTTGCGGAACTCGAGTTCCGGACGCTCTTCCTCGCAATAGGGGCAGCGGATGAGAAGCATTTGTTCGTTCCTACAATTCGCCGTGGCCGACGCGGGCGCCCGCCGGTTGATCGCAAAGCTTCTGTCCCAGGGTCGCGAACGGCGCGACGAGCCGGATGCGTTCCTCCACGCTTGCAGCGGGACGAAACAGATCGCGCGACGCCATGTTGCCGAGAGTGAGTTGCATCGGATCGGTGGTGACGATGACTTGACGCGGCTGGAATGTCTCGTCTTCGTCAAGCCCTTCGGGACGTCCCTCGAAGAACATCACCACCCGCTGGCCGCCGCTCCAGACGCAGGCCAGCGTGCCGTCGTCGACCGAAAACGGCCAGACGGTCTCGTTGCCGGTGCGGCTGATCGGTTGCGTGCGCACTTCGTCAGCCGACGGAAAATGGAACATGCCCCGTTCCCCCGCCAGCACGTGTTCCCCCGCCAGCATCAGCGGCATCGCGACAGCCATCCCAGCCATCATCAGTGCGCCACCGCCGCCGCCGCCGCCTCGTCGATGAGCCGGCCGGTGCGGAAGCGCTCGATGGTGAAGGGCGCGTTGATCGGATGCGGATCGTCTTTGGCGATGGTGTGAGCAAAGACATGGCCCGAGCCCGGCGTCGCCTTGAAGCCGCCGGTGCCCCAGCCGCAATTGACATAAAGGCCGGGCACCGGCGTCTTGGCCAGGATCGGCGAGCGGTCGGGCGTGACGTCGACGATGCCGCCCCACGAGCGCAGCATCTTCATGCGCGTGAAGATCGGGAACATCTCGCAGATGGCGTCCAGCGTGTGCTGCAATATGTGCAGGCCGCCGGTCTGCGAATAGGAGACGTACTGGTCGGTGCCGGCGCCGATCACCAGCTCGCCCTTGTCGGACTGCGAGATATAGGCGTGCACCGTGTTCGACATGACCACGCAGGGCACCACCGGCTTGACCGGTTCCGACACCAGCGCCTGCAGCGGATAGCTTTCCAGCGGCATGCGCACGCCGGCCATATTCATGATGACGGAGGAATGGCCGGCGGCAACGACGCCGACCTTCTTGGCACCGATGAAGCCGCGCGTCGTGTCGACGCCCAAAACCGCGCCATTGGCCGCCCGCTTGACCCCGGTGACCTCGCAATTCTGAATGATATGGACGCCGCGCGCCGAGGCGCCGCGCGCATAGCCCCAGGCAACCGCATCGTGGCGCGCCGTGCCGCCGCGCCGCTGCAGCGCCGCACCGACCACCGGATAGCGCGCATCCCTGGAGGTGTTGAGCGGCGGGCAGAATTCCTTCGCCTGCTCCGGCGTCAGCCACTCATTGTCGATACCGTTCAGCCGGTTGGCGTGCACGTGGCGCTTCAGCACCTGCACGTCGTGCACATTGTGCGCGAGCATCATGACGCCGCGCGCCGAATACATGACGTTGTAGTTGAGCTCCTGGCTCAGCCCATCCCACAGCTTCAGTGCATGGTCGTAGATGCCGGCGCTCTCGTCATAGAGATAGTTGGAGCGGATGATGGTGGTGTTGCGGCCTGTGTTGCCGCCGCCGAGCCAGCCCTTTTCCAGCACCGCGACATTGGTGATGCCGTGAACCGTGGCGAGGTAATAGGCGGTGGCCAGGCCATGGCCGCCGGCGCCGACGATGATGACGTCGTATTCTTTCCTGGGCTCAGGCGAGGACCACTGTTCTTCCCAGCCCTTGTGGCCGCGCATGGCTTCACGGGCGATGGCGAATACCGAATATTTCTTCAACGTCCCAACCTCGCCCCAAAAAGGCTT
Source organism: Mesorhizobium sp. M7A.F.Ca.CA.001.04.2.1 (assembly GCF_003998485.1). Taxonomy (NCBI): domain Bacteria; kingdom Pseudomonadati; phylum Pseudomonadota; class Alphaproteobacteria; order Hyphomicrobiales; family Phyllobacteriaceae; genus Mesorhizobium; species Mesorhizobium sp. M7A.F.Ca.CA.001.04.2.1. Next base: position 38,936 of record NZ_RZQT01000005.1, on the reverse strand, counting down.
CGCGAATGGCGGCCGGCGTTCAGTCGGTCCCGGCGCGCGAGGTGTATCACTAGCGAAACAGCGCTTCCACCCTTGCGCTGTTTGCGACGGCGCTTGCCGTTTTGCGCCGTGGTGAAAAAGACGCATCCGGCGCGTCGGCGCTTTCCAGCATCTTGGCGGGTATCGGGTGGCTCGCTTTGCCTCGATCTGCGACCAAGCATCCCAACTGCCGGTCAAGCCGGCGCGAAGAAAAGGATGCAAAAATGTTCGCACTCGCCAACAAGGTCGCCATCGTCACCGGCGCCAGTTCCGGCATCGGCCGCGCCACGGCAAAACTCTTTGCCGAGGAAGGCGCCAAGGTCATCGTCGCCGCCCGCCGCCAGGCCGAGCTCGACGCGCTTGTCGCCGAAATCGCGGATGCCGATGGCATCGCCATCGCGCTTGCGGGCGATGTCCGCGACGAAGCCTACGCAAAGGCCCTTGTCGATCTGGCGGTCGAAAAATTCGGCGGGCTCGACATCGCCTTCAACAATGCCGGCGCTGTCGGCCTGATGGGACCGATAGCCGAACTGCCGCTGGAAGGCTGGCGCGAGACGCTCGACACCAATCTCACCAGCGCGTTTCTCGGCGCCAAATACCAGGTGCCGGCAATGGTCGAGCGTGGCGGTGGTTCGCTGATCTTCACCTCCACCTTCGTCGGCCACACAGTCGGCATGCCAGGCATGACCAGTTATGCCGCGAGCAAGGCCGGCCTGATCGGACTGACACAGGTGCTTGCCGCCGAATACGGCCCGAAAGGCGTGCGGGTCAACGCGCTGCTGCCCGGCGGCACAGACACGCCGGCGGCAACCTTCAAGACTCCGGAATCACGGGCCTTCGTCGAAGGCCTGCATGCGCTCAAGCGTGTCGCGATGCCGGAGGAGATCGCCCGCTCGGCGCTCTATCTCGCCTCCGATGCCTCGAGCTTCACCACCGGAGCGGCTCTGTTTGCCGATGGCGGCGTGTCGATCAACCGGACGTGAGCAATTCCAGCGGCGGGATGCATGTTCACGGACAAGACTGGCGGCTGGCGCTTGCTGCCGCCGAGCCAGCCCTCTGCAGCACGGCGACGAAAGGGCGGAGGCGACAACGAGCGTCACCCGTCTCTTCCTTCTTCTACACCCCTGCCGCGATGATCCGACCAATGGCCTGGACGAATTTCTGCGTGAAATCTCAGTCTCCAGGGATGCCGGAGCCAAATTCCATCTCGCTATTTTTGCCGCGATCTGACCGCCAGAGAGGCGATGAAAACCACTGCAAAAAATATAGACGTAAAGCCAAACCAGTACAGTCGCACAATATTCTGCGGCCACATCTGAGACATCGGTTCAGAACTCGAATAGACAAAATCCACCGTTTGAAACACTATCGACACTATAGTAAGTAGCGTAATGAACGTCAGCAGAATCTGGATGATACCTTCGTATTTCGACGTTCTTTCGTCATATCGTCTTGAGACAGACGACTTGACGTCCTCGATGTAGCCGGACGTCGCGCCGACGAGCTCATCGCCCTTCCACCCATTCCAAAGCGATTGATAGAGGTTGCGCTCCTCTGCCCATTCGCAGACCGAAATGCTGTCGGCCTCATAGGTCAGCGCGCGGATCAGGTCGCTTTGCCTGTCGATTTCCTTGATGGTCTTGGCAAGCACGCTCGCCTTGGCCTCGTCGGCGATCAGGTTCAGGAACCTTTGCTGTACCCCGTCACGAAGGTCACGGATGAGGTTCCAGTGGTAATTCACATGGAAAACCATCTCCTTGAAAATCTTGTACGCCTCGTCCGGATCATCGGTTATGAGCCCGAAGATGGAATAGCCCGATATCACCCGTGAATTTTTCCCACTGGCGTATTCTATGTCGATGAATTGCTGATCGTCCTTTACCTTGTAATGTTTCCCGGCATCGACAGGGCAATCCGCAGATTGCCCCTCCGGGAAGATGGCGAAGAACTCCGCATAGCTGCCGCACAGGGAGACTTTCGAAATTTGCGCATCTTCGGGTGAAACCCCGGCAAAGCGGGCTATTTTGTCGAGCGCCGATTGATCCAGGATGGAAATGCCTTCAGGGATTTTTCCCCTGCTGAAAAGCCGCGGAAAAAATTCCTGGTACATATCAATGATATTGTCCAACGTCTTGGCGTCACAGCCTTTAAATTCTACAATCGTAAATATGTTACAAAGAAATACGCCATAATCTCTGGATTCATATTCGACACTGGTTGCGACCGACACAACCGTTTTAGCGGAAGAAAGGCCGTTTCTTGCTATTTCTTCTATGTATTCACTTCTTGAATTTACGACAAAGTAGCTATTCTTTCTTCGCGCAATTCGGTCCACGGCTATCGGCCTGAGATATGCTCCTTCGAAGGCGGGATTGTCCTCCAGCGCAATTTTCTGCTGCCTGAGCGTGTTGTTCGTCGACGAAATCTCATGTCCAAAAAACATCGGCACTGACGTGCAAAATTCGACCTTCAAATCGGCCCCCTCTTCGGATCATCCTCCAACGCCAGGAGGCTGCCCGAGTAATCCCACCCCAATTGCCGCAAGCTTGATTTTAATTGAACCGATGAGCAAGCATTTTCCCGCCTTGATAACTAATTAAACAGCAGCTTAAACAGCAGCCGCTACCGCGAGATGCGGGATTTCCGCCAACGCCGCCGGGATGCGCTAGGCCAGCCGCTGACGTCTGCGGGCATCAATACCTTTTGCCCAGAGCGATTCCGCTGTGGACAGCGCGGCATGATTCTGCTATCAGCCGCCACAATTCGTGGTGTAAACCGCCGCGGAGGCTAGCGGCTATGACCGCTTGCCTGTTGATATCAAACCCGAAAGACAGGATTGCCCGTGCAGGTACTCGTCCGCGACAATAACGTTGATCAGGCGCTTCGCGCTCTCAAGAAGAAGATGCAGCGCGAAGGCATTTTCCGCGAAATGAAGATGCGCGGTCACTACGAGAAGCCGTCCGAGAAGCGCGCCCGCGAAAAGGCTGAAGCCGTTCGCCGCGCCCGCAAGCTGGCCCGCAAGCGCGCCCAGCGCGAAGGCCTGCTGCCGATGACGCCGCGCCCTGTTGCTGCCGGCGCCGCTGGTGGTGCAGCTGGCGCTCCGCGTCCGCCGCGGTTCTAACGCCAATTTTTCGTCCTTTTCGAAGGATATCAGAGGTGGCGCGATGTGGAATCGCCGCCACCTTTTTGTTTTGATGTGACCGGTCCGGAGGGGGAGCCGGATCTGAACGACGCGGCTTGAAGTGAGGACAGGGCAGACATGAACGCAACGAGCGTGGAGCGCGGGACCGCATTGCGTGGTTTCGCCCTGACAGCGGCCCTGCTCTCCGGACTGGCGCTTGCCGGCTGCCAAACGGCGGGCCCGACCGGTGAATTCAACAACATCGACAAGGCGCAAGGCTCGAGCGAGAACATTTCCTCGCTGTCGGCGGTCATCCAGCGCAATCCCCAGGATCCCGAAGGCTACAATGTGCGCGGCTCGGCCTATGGCCGTGGCGGCCAATACCAGGCGGCGCTCAAGGATTTCAATCAAGCCATCCAGCTCAATCCGAATTTCTTCCAGGCCTATTCGAATCGTGCGCTCATCCAGCGCTTCCTCGGCAACCAGGAAGCCGCACTCGCGGACTACAACCGTTCGATCCAGATCAACTCGAACTATGACGCCGCCTATATCGGCCGCGGCAATCTCTACCGCAAGGCGGGTCGCACCCAGGACGCCTTCAACGACTTTCAGAAGGCGATCCAACTCGATACGACCGACGCGCGCGCCTACCACAATCGAGGCCTGATCTATCAGAGCCAGGGCCAGCACAAATTCGCCATCGAGGATTTCTCGACCGCCATCTCGCTGGCGCCGGACGCCGCCGAGCCCTACAACGGCCGCGGCCTCTCCTATCTGGCAACCAATGACGAGGACAACGCCTTCTCCGATTTCAACATGGCGATCAAGCTCGACGGCAAGAACGCCGAGGCCTGGGCCAACCAGGCGCTGATCTACGAGCGGCGCGGTGACAAGGCCAAAGCCGCGAAATCCTATAAGGAAGCCGTTCGCCTCGACCCGACCTACCAGCCGGCCAAGGATGGCCTCGCCCGCGTCAGCTGATCTCGGTTTCGGCAAACGCTTCCCATACAAAGCCGCGTGACATCCAAGTGCCGCGGGATCCTTGGCGTGTCCGAAAAGACGCACTTCGCAACTGCGCATTAACCCCGGCAGGAGGCTTTCGGCCCCTGCCTTGATCGCGCCAAGTTTTCAGCGGAACGGTCTGGCCTCCCAAGCCGTTATCGAAAAGCAATTTGCGAAAGGACCCTCCCATGATCAAGAAACTCGCCTGCGCCGCTGCCCTCGCCACGACGATGTTCGCGGTGGCTCCAGCCAGCGCCGGCAAGCTGCAACTCGGCACGCTCGATTGCACCATCGACGGCGGCACCGCTTATATCGTCGCTTCCAACAAGGGCGTGTCCTGTGTCTTCCGGCCTCATCATCACGGGCCGTCCGAGGTTTACACAGGCGTCATCTCCAAGATCGGCCTCGATGTCGGCCAGACACATCAGGGCCAGCTCGTCTGGGCCGTGCTGGCTGCGACCCGGGACCGTGACGGAGGCGATCTCGCCGGCAGCTATTACGGCGTCAACGCCGAGGCGAGCGTGGTGACCGGCGGCGGCGCCAATCTGCTGGTTGGCGGCCTGGACAGCGCCTTCATGCTGGAGCCGCTCAGCGTCCAGGCGCAGACCGGCGTCAACCTTGCCGTGGCCGTGACCTCGCTCCAGCTGATCCATTCATTCAAGTGATCGCATGGAGCCGTGCGCTCCATGACCCCTCACCCCGCGGCGCGGAACCAGATAGGATGGTTCCGCGCCGTTGATTTTTGAGGGACCATCATGCTGAAGACAGCCATTGCTGCTGCCATATTCGCTACCGTGTTTGTCGGAGCAGCGCAGGCGCAGGACGGTGGCGTAGAACTCGGCACGCTTGACTGTGCCATTGGCGGCGGCACCGGCTTCATCTTCGGCTCGAGCAAGGATCTGAGCTGCACCTTCAACCCCGCCGACAAGAGCTTCGCGCCGGAAGCCTATTTCGGCGCCGTCAACAAATACGGCCTAGACATCGGCACGACGAAGCAGACGGTCATGCAGTGGATCGTGCTGACGCCGCTGAAGAACATCTACGCGCCGGGTGCGCTGGCCGGCGACTACATCGGCGCCAGCGCCGAGGTGACGGCCGCCGTCGGCGCCGGCGCCAATCTCCTGGTCGGCGGCTCCGCTCAGGCCTTCACCTTGCAGCCGCTCAGCTTGCAGACGCAGACCGGCATGAACCTCGCGATCGGCGTCAGCCAGTTCCAGCTGCGCAGCACCGAGAACTGATCGCGCAACGAACCCGCCAATCGGAAAGGCTGCCGCGCGAACGGTCCTCAAAAAACCGCTTGAGCTCAACCCCGGTTGAGGTTTTACAAGCCTGCCCCGAACGCAACAACGCCTCGATGCGGCGCCCGATCCGGCGCTGTCGAACCGCATGGTCCTGCCGGAAAGCCGCACTGGCTTCTGGCGTCCTGCGCTGGCGTCGAGATATGCAAGACAGGGGTGGAAATGACCGAGATCAGCACAAACAAGGTCGACTGGCGCGGATTATGGGCAAGCGGCGACCTGGCGCGCTTCTGCTTCATCAGCCTCGGCATCCTGTTGCACGCCACCAACGAGACGATGGTGGCAACGGTGATGCCGGCCATGGTCGGCGAACTGGCGGGCGTGCAGCTCGTCGGCTGGTCGCTGGCGATCTACGAACTCGGTGCCATCGTTGCCGGCGCGGCCGCCGGACGGCTGGTGAGTTATGTCCCCTTGCGCACCAACATGGTGGTCGCAGCCCTGCTCTACGCAGCAGGCGCCCTGATCTGCGCCACCTCGCCTTCCATGCAACTGTTCCTCGCCGGCCGCCTGATCGAAGGACTTGGCGGCGGTGCGCTGGTGTCGCTGGCCTTCGTCTCGGTCGAACGACTGTTCTCGCGCGCCATCTGGCCGCAGCTTTTCGGCATCATGTCGGCGATCTGGGGCGTCGCCGCCTTCAGCGGACCATTGCTCGGCGCGATCATGACCGAGCTTTTGTCATGGCGCTGGGCCTTCGGCATCTTCACCCTCGGCGGCGCAGCCATGGCGCTGGCAAGTTTCATCGTGCTCGACACGCCGGAGGCGACGAGGCCGAAGGCGAGCGCAGGCGGGGCGCCGCCCTTCCCGTTCGCGGCCCTTGCCTGCCTTACAGTTGCCGTGGTGTTGATCGCCTCGGCCGGCGTCGACATCGCCTTGCTGCGCTCTTCGCTGCTGATGGCCTTCGGCCTCATCGGCCTGCTGCTGTTCTTCACCATCGACGCGCTGAAGCCGCTTTCGCGGCTGTTCCCGGCGCGGCTGTTCTCATGGCGCACGCCGGTCGGCGCCGGCATGACCATGGTTGCCGCCTTTTCGGTGGCCACCTGTTCCTTCGGCGTCTACGGGCCGCTGCTGCTGACCAGCCTTCACGACATTCCGCTGCTGACCACCGGCTACATCATCGCCGCCGAATCGATCGCCTGGTCGATCCTGTCGATCCTGGTCGCCAACGCGCCGCCGCGGCGCGAGCGGCTGATTATCATCGGCGGCGCGGTGATGATCGCGGCCGGCATCGCCGGCTTTGCCTACACGATACCCCTGGGTTCCATCCCGCTCATCCTGATCTGCGCCCTGTTGCAAGGCGGCGGCTTCGGCATCGCCTGGCCGTTCCTGACACGCGTCATCGTCGCCTCCGCCCCGGAGAGCGAGCAGACCATCGCCTCGGCGGCGGTGCCGACCATGCAGCGCATCGGCTACGCCGTGGGTGCAGCCCTTGCCGGCATCGTCGCCAATGCCAGCGGCTTTTCGCAAGGTTTGAACCACGACGCGGCGGCGAATGTCGCGTCCTGGCTGTTTCTTGCCTTCGTCCCGCTCGGTATTGTCGGCTGCCTGGCGGCCTTGCGGGTTTCCAGGCCGCTTGGCCAGCAGCTGGAAGCTACTGGCTAGAAGCGCCCAACCCGCTCATTCGACCTCGCGCAGGCGGTAGCCGACGCCGGTCTCGGTGGTGATGTAGCGCGGCTGATCGGGGCTCTTCTCGATCTTCTGCCTGAGCTGCCGCACATAGACCCTGAGATACTGCACGTCGGTCGAGTCGCCCCAGACCTGCTTCAACAGGAAATGATGGGTCAGCACCTTGCCGGCGTGCTGCACCAGCATGCGCAGGATGTCGTATTCCTTCGGCGACAGCTTTACCTCCTTGCCCTCGACCTTGACGATGCGCTTGACCAGATCGACGCTGAGATCGCCGGTCTGGAAAATCGGCTTCTCGCCCTGCTGCTGGAACTTGTGGCGGAGCGCCACGCGGATGCGTGCGACCAGTTCGTTCATGCCGAAGGGTTTGGTGACATAGTCGTCGGCGCCGAGTTCCAGGGCCTGGACGATACCGGCCTCGTCGGTCCGGCTGGACAGGATGACCACCGGAATGTCGAGGCCGTCGTCGCGCCATTTGCGCAGCAACTCATGGCCGCTCATGCCGGGCAGGCCAAGGTCGAGCAAGACGAGGTCCGGCTTCTCCGCCTCCATCAGCTCGATGGCCGCCCTGGCATTCGGCGCCTCGCTGATCGCGTAGCCCTGGCTGCCGAGGCCGACGCGCAGCAGCTTGCGGATCGGCGGCTCGTCATCGACGACCAGTATCCTGACGTTCGAGTTTGTCATGCCAGGTCACCCACATCGTCGGTATTCGAAGCGTCGAAATTGGGCGGATTTGCCGGCTTGGGCATTTTGATGGTGAAGACCGCGCCCGAACCGTCGGTCCGGTTTGCCGCCGTGATCGTGCCACCCATCGCCTCTATGAAGCCGCGGCAGATCGACAGGCCGAGCCCGGTGCCGGCGCGGATCTGGTCGCGCTTGCGCACCCGGTAGAAGGTGTCGAAAATCCGTTCCAGATCGCCGGGAGGAATGCCCGGCCCTTCATCCATGATCTGCAGCAGGACGGAGCCATTGTCGGTCCAGCCTTGGACGCGGATCGTCGAGCCGGCCGGGGCATATTTCGCCGCATTGTCGAGAAGATTGAACAACGCTTGCTCGAACAGCACCGGGTCGACCTTCAACATCGGCAAATCCCTGGGAATGTCCGTCTCGATCTTGTGCTCGCCGATGATTTTCCTGGCCCTTTGCAGGGCGGAGCCGACGATGTCGCCGACATAGTGAAAGGCGTAGTTCGGCTCCATCGCGCCGGACTCGATCTTGGTCATGTCGAGCAGATTGGCGATGAAGCGGTTCAACCGCTCGGATTCGTCGAGCACCGTCGACAGCAGTTCGGCCCGGTCCGGTTCGGGAAGTGCTGCTGAAAAATCCCGCAGCGTGCCAGCGGCGCCCATGATGGCGGCGAGCGGCGTCTTCAGATCATGGGAAATGGAGGTGAGCAGCGCCGAGCGCAGCCTGTCCGCCTCGGCGGCGAGCTTGGCCCGGTCGACGTCGGCGACCAGTTGGATACGCTCGATAGCGACCGCCGCCTGGTCGGCCAATGCGTCGAGAAGCCGCTGCTGCTCGGGCGTCAGCAGCGGCCCCTGCTTGTCGTTGTCGAGGCCGACGACCCCGATGGCCGTGCGTCCTGTCCGCAAGGGCAGATAGAGGCGCTTGGCGCCCGGAAGCGTGTCGGCGCCGCGACCCGCGGCACGATTATGCTCCCAGGCCCAGCGGGCGGCGGCGATGTCGGCTTCGGCCAGCGTGTCGTCAGGCGGATAGCCGGCCTTGACGGTGATCGTCCCGTCTTCCGGCAAAAGCAGCACCACGCGCAGCTTCAGCATCGAGGCGATCTGGAAGGCGGTGGCCCAGAGAACGTCGTCCAGCGTCCCGGCGCCGGCGAGCTTCTTCGAAAAGAGGTAGATATCCTCGGTCGCCCGCGCCCGCGAGCGGGCGGCGACCGCCTGGCGCTGCACGCGCGCCGTCAGATTGCTGGCAATGACCGCAACGACGAGAAAGACGCCAAGCGCGACGATGCTCTCCGGATCCCTGATCGTCAGCGTATAGCGCGGCTCCAGGAAGAAATAATTGAAAGCAAGGGCGCTGACGAAACAAGCATACAGAGCCGGCCACAGGCCGCCGGTCACCGCCGATGCCAGCACCCCGATGAGCAGAATGATCGCCAGATTGCGAACGTCGAGAAACTGATCGAGAAGGACGGCGAAGGCGAGCGAGCCGATGACAAAGGCCGTCGCCTTGAGATAGGGCCGGATTTCGAACTGCCGCTGCTCGTCGGCCGCCTTGACGCTCCGCGACGCCGCCTCGGTGCCGCGTTCGCTTCCCGAAATGACATGGACGCTGATATCGCCGGCATTGCGGATGAGATCGTAGGTGAGCGAGCCTTCGATCAATTCGCGCCAGCGCGACCGGGTCGGCCTGCCCACGACGATATGGGTAAAATTGTTCGCCGTCGCATAACGCACGATGTCCTGCGCCACATTCTGACCCGGAATGGTCGTCACCTCGGCGCCAAGCTGCTGGGCAAGGCGCAGGTTCGTCGCCAGCCGGTCCTTGTCATCCTCGGGCATGCTGGCCGAGCGCGTGCTGTCGACGTGCAGCGCCGTCCAAGGAGCACGCAGCCGGTCGGCCAGCCTGCGTGCATAGCGCACGCGGGCCGCTCCTCCAGGTCGCGCGTCGAGGCAGACGAGGACCCTTTCGCCTGCCGCCCACGGTCCGGGAATGGCGTGCGCCTGCATATGGATGAGCAACTGGTCGTCGACACGCTGCGCGGTGCGGCGCAGCGCCAGTTCCCTGAGCGCCGTCAGATTGCCCGGTGAGAAATAGTTCTCGATCGCGCGCTGCGCGGTGTTGGGGAAATAGACCTTGCCTTCCTCGAGCCGCTTGATCAGGTCGTCGGGGGTGAGATCGATGATCTCGACATCGTCGGCCTGGTCGATGATGGAATCGGGAACCGTCTCGCGGACCCTGACCTTGGTGATCTGGGCGACGACGTCGTTCAGGCTTTCGACATGCTGGATGTTGAGCGTCGTATAGACGTCGATGCCGTGCGTCAGGATCTCCTGGACGTCGAGGTAGCGCTTGGGATGGCGGCTGCCGGGCGCATTGGTGTGGGCGAGTTCGTCGACAAGAACCAGCGCCGGGCGCCGGGCGAGGATGGCATCGATATCCATCTCGTCGAGGATGCGCCCCTTGTAGTCGACCTTGCGGCGGGGAATGACCTCATAGCCCTCGACCAGGGCCAGCGTCTCCTTGCGGCCATGCGTCTCGACGACGCCGATCACCACATCCACGCCGTCGGCCAGCCTGGCGCGGCCCGACATCAGCATCTCATAGGTTTTGCCGACGCCGGGTGCCGCGCCGAGGAAAATTCTCAGGCGGCCGCGACCCTCCCGCTCGGCATGGTCAAGCAGTGCGTCGGGCGAGGGTCTGGTGTCGCTGCTTCTGTCGTCAGGCATCGGGATCGATCATGGATGGCGCCGGGGGTACTGTCGATCCCCGGCCGCCGCCATTCACTCTTTCGCTACGTCCAGCGCAAGGTTGAGACCGAGCACATTGACCACAGGCTCGCCCATGAAGCCGAGTTCCCTGCCCTCGACTTGGGCATCGACAACCGCCTTGACCCTGGCCTCCTCGATGCCCCTGGCCTTGGCCACCCGGGCGACCTGGAAGTAGGCGGCTTCCGGGCTGATGTCGGGATCGAGGCCACTGCCGGACGTCGTCACCAGATCCATCGGAACAGGCTGGTTCGGGTTTTCCGCTTTCAACTTCTCGGCGTCGCCCTTGATGCGGTCGATCAGCTTGGGACTGGTCGGGCCGAGATTGCTGCCGCTCGAGGCGGCTGCATTGTAGCCGTCGCCGGCAGCCGAGGGGCGGCCGTGGAAATACTTGTCGCTGGCAAACCCCTGGCCGATCAATTCGGAGCCGATGATCTTGCCGTCCCTCTCGACCAGGCTGCCATTGGCCTGCCGCGGAAACAGCGCCTGGGCGATGCCGGTCATGCCCAGGGGATAGATCAGGCCGGTCAGGACCGTGAAGAAGACGATCATGATGATCGCGGGTCTTATCTGGGTGAGCATGGAGATGTTCCTCAAAGCAATTCCAGGAAAAGTGTGAAGCGGTTTTCCCTAGGGAATTGCGTTAAAACAAAGAGTTAAGCGAGGCCAAGCGCGGTGACGATCATGTCGATCGCCTTGATGCCGACGAAAGGCACGATGAGGCCGCCGAGGCCGTAGACGAGAAGATTGCGGCTGAGCAGCGCGCCGGCGCCGATGGCCCGATATTTGACGCCCTTCAGCGACAGCGGGATCAGCGCGATGATGATCAGCGCGTTGAAGATGATGGCCGACAGGATGGCACTCTGCGGCGTCGCCAGATGCATGACGTTGAGTGCCTGCAGCGGGCCGGTCGTCTGTCCCGGTGCGACGTAGAAGACGGCGAACATCGCCGGGATGATGGCGAAATACTTGGCGACGTCATTGGCGATCGAGAAGGTCGTCAGCGAGCCCCGCGTCATCAAGAGCGCCTTGCCGATCTCGACGATCTCGATGAGCTTGGTCGGATCGCTGTCGAGATCGATCATGTTGCCGGCCTCGCGGGCGGCGACCGTGCCGGTGTTCATGGCGACACCGACATCGGCTTGCGCGAGGGCCGGCGCATCGTTGGTGCCGTCGCCGCACATGGCAACCAGCTTGCCCTTGGCCTGTTCGTCGCGGATCAGCTTCAGCTTGTCCTCCGGTGTGGCCTGGGCGAGGAAGTCGTCGACGCCGGCTTCCGCAGCGATGGCCGCCGCCGTCATCGGGTTGTCGCCGGTGATCATCACCGTGCGGATTCCCATGCGGCGCAGTTCGGTGAAGCGCTCCCTGATACCGCCCTTGACGATGTCCTTGAGGTGGATGACGCCGAGCAGGCGGCCGTCGCGTTCGACCGCCAGCGGCGTGCCGCCGGACTTGGCGATCTCGTCGGCGATGGCCTGGAGATCCCTGACGGTATCGCTGCCGGGCCGCGTGGCATGGGCTGCGACCGTCGATTGGTTGACATGAGCAAGCACGGAATCCACGGCGCCCTTGCGCACCGACGAACCATCGATGTCGACGCCGCTCATACGGGTCTGTGCTGTGAAGGGCACGAAGGTGGCGTGCAGCGTTGCCATGTCGCGGGCGCGGATGGCGTATTTCTCCTTGGCCAGCACGACGATGGAACGGCCTTCCGGCGTTTCGTCGGCGAGCGAGGCAAGCTGGGCCGCGTCGGCCAGTTCCTGTTCGGTGACGCCCTTGACCGGGCGGAACTGCGTCGCCTGGCGGTTGCCGAGCGTGATCGTGCCGGTCTTGTCGAGCAGCAGCGTGTCGACGTCGCCTGCGGCTTCCACGGCGCGACCCGACATGGCCAGCACGTTGAATCGCACCAGACGGTCCATGCCGGCGATGCCGATGGCCGAAAGCAGCGCCCCGATCGTGGTCGGGATCAAGGTGACGAACAGCGCCACCAGAACGGTCACCGAAATATAGCCGCCCGAATAGGAAGCAAAACTCGGGATCGTCGCGGTGGCCAGCACGAAGATCAGCGTCATGCCGACGAGCAGGATGTTGAGCGCGATCTCGTTCGGCGTCTTCTGGCGCTCCGCACCTTCGACCAGCGAGATCATGCGGTCGAGGAAGGTGTGGCCGGAAGCCGCCGTGATGCGCACGCGAACCCAGTCGGACAGCACCTGCGTGCCGCCGGTGACCGCCGAACGATCGCCGCCGGATTCGCGGATCACCGGCGCGGATTCGCCCGTGATCGCGGCCTCGTTGACCGAAGCGACGCCTTCGATCACTTCGCCGTCGGACGGGATGATGTCGCCGGCCTCGACCAGCACGGCATCGCCGACCTTGAGGCTGGTGCCGGGCACAAGTTTGTATTTGGTGCGGTCTTCACCGGTCAAAAGCTTGGCCTTGGTCTCGGTGCGTGCCTTGCGCAGCGAATCCGCCTGCGCCTTGCCGCGGCCTTCTGCGACCGCTTCGGCGAAGTTGGCGAACAGCACGGTGAACCAAAGCCAGATGATGATCTGCAGCGTGAAGCCGAGATTGCCGCCGCCGGAGACCAGGTCCTTGACGAACAGCACAGTGGTGAGCGCCGAGACGACGGCAACGACGAACATCACCGGGTTCCTGGCCAGCGTGCGCGGGTCGAGCTTGCGGAAGGCGCCGCCGATGGCGGGAAGCAGGATGCCGGCATCCATGATGCTGGCTGATTTCGAGTTGCTCATTTTGAAGCTCCGGCTTCGGTGTTGTTGGACGGCACCGGATGATCGGATGCCGAAAAGAGATGGGGCGGCCCGTAGGCCAGCAGCCAGAGGACGAGCATGACTGCCGCAAGGCCGAGAAACGTCGATAGGGTCGGGAAAGGAGGAGGTCCCTCCTCCTTTCCGTGATCGTCCCTGTGGGCGACCTTGCGGCGCATGGCATTGAACCACGACATGGCGGCCTCAGAAGGTCTGCCCGTGAGCCATCGCCAGGTGCTCGATGATCGGTCCGACGGCGAGCGCGGGGAAGAAGGTGAGGCCACCGACGATCAGGATGACGCCGACCAGCAGCCCGACGAACAGCGGGCCATCGGTCGGGAAGGTGCCGGCGGAGGCCGGAACCGTTTTCTTCGCCACCAGCGAGCCGGCAATGGCCAGTGCCGGGATGATGACCAGGAAGCGGCCCATCAGCATGCCGATGCCGATGGTGATGTTGTACCAGGGCGTGTTGCCGCTGAGGCCGCCAAAGGCCGAACCGTTGTTGGCCGCCGCCGACGTGTAGGCATAGAGGACCTCCGAGAAGCCGTGCGGGCCGGCATTGCCCATCGACGCCACGCCGGTCGGCAGCACGACGGCGATGGCCGTGAAGATCAGCATCGCCAGCGGCAGGCACAATATGGCCAGCATCGCCATCTTGACCTCCTTGGCCTCGATCTTCTTGCCGAGATATTCGGGCGTGCGACCGACCATCAGGCCGGCGACGAAGACGGCGACGACGATGTACATCAGGATGCCATAGAGGCCCGCGCCCACACCGCCGACGATGACTTCGCCAAGCTGCATGTTGATGATCGGGATCATGCCGCCGAGCGCCGTGAACGAGCCGTGCATGGCGTTGACAGCGCCGCAGGAAGCGGCCGTGGTGATGACGGCAAACAGCGCCGACAAGGCGATGCCGAAACGTGTCTCCTTGCCCTCCATGTTGCCGCCGTCGATGCCCAGCGCATGCACCAGCGGGTTGCCGGCGGCTTCCGCCCAGTAGCAGATGGCGACACCGGCGATGAACATGACGCCCATGGCCGAGAGGATCGCCCAGCCCTGGCGCTGGTTGCCGATCATGCGGCCGAAGACATTGGTCAAGGCGGCGCCGATGGCGAAGATCGACACCATCTGGATCAGGTTGGAGATCGCGTCGGGGTTCTCGAACGGGTGCGCGGCATTGGCGTTGAAGAAGCCGCCGCCATTGGTGCCGAGCATCTTGATGGCCACCTGCGAAGCGACCGGGCCGACGGCGATGGTCTGCTGCGCGCCTTCGAGCGTCGTGGCGTTGACATAGGCGCCCAGCGTCTGCGGCATGCCGAGCCAGACATAGGCCAGCGTCAGCACGACGCAGAACGGCAGCAGCAGATAGAGTGTGGAGCGGGTCATATCGACCCAGAAATTGCCGATCGACTTGCCCGATGCGCGGGCAAAGCCGCGGATCAGCGCAATGGCGATGGCAATGCCGGTGGCCGCCGAAACGAAATTCTGCACCGTCAGCCCGGCCATCTGCACGAGATAGGACATCGTGCTCTCGCCACCATAGTTCTGCCAGTTGGTGTTGGTCATGAAGCTGGCGGCGGTGTTGAAGGCGAGCCCAGGCTCGACCGCTGTCATGCCGGCCGGGTTGTAGGGCAGGCTGCCCTGCAGGCGCTGCAGGGCGTAGAGCACCAGGAAGCCGGCAAGGTTGAAGAGCAGCAGGGCGACCGCATAGGTGGTCCAGTGCTGTTCCTCGCGTTCGCTGGTTCCGCAAACACGGTACAGCCCGCGCTCGAGCGGGCCAAAGACGGGCGAGAGCAGCGTCCGGTCGCCGTTGAAGACGCGGTGCATGTAGCCGCCGAGCGGCTTCACCAGCAATATGACGATCCCGCAATAGACCAGGATCTGTATCCAACCGTTCAGTGTCATGGCTGTGGCTTTCCGTGCCTTCAGAAGCGTTCTGGACGAACGAGGGCGTATGTCAGGTAGGCGAGCAGGAACAGCGTAACGCCGCCACCAAGAATATAGTCGACGATCATTTTTTCAGCCTCGCTCTAGAGCGCGTCGCAAGCTTTTATGTAGACGAAGCAAAGGGCAAAGAACAAAATTCCGATTCCGATAACGGCCATATCCATTGTTTTTATTCCCTTTGTTCTTTTGTACTTTGCGAACTTGACAGGAGAGTTCGCAATATATCGAAAGTGTCCCGTCGCATCTTTGGCGACGAAACCGAATGTGTTTTCTGAAGGGAATATGGACCCGATCGCCATAAAGGTTCGAGACGGGGCGCAGTGGAAAGAAATAGGAATTTCATAAAGATTTTTGCGCGGGCTCTTCCCAACACTCCACGCAGGGATTGTCGCGCAAGACACGCGGCCAGCCACAGGATTGCGATTTGCTTGCGAACTGCCGGAAACGGGAAAGCCCGGCTGGGGGTCAGCCGGGCCTTCTATGGTGGTGTGGCTTTAGCCGCCACGGAGGGTATCGATCTTCAGGCGGCGTAGCCGCCATAGCCACGCGCAACGGCGTGCACGCCCGCCACCGGCTCGAGGTCCGGCCACAGGATACAAGAAGCTTGCGCAAACTGGACGAGCGCGTGGCGGGCCTGCTCGATGGTCACATAGCCTGGGATGGCGAGTTCACATGCTTCCACCGCGTTGCGGTAGAGCGGGCCGCGGCGGGAGGTCGTCCAATTGGTGAGGAAGTCGTGCATTTCGGCCAGCGACGCAATCTCGCGCTTGAAGCCAAGGCCGACCGAGAGTGCGACCGGGGAATGAAACAGCTTGTCGTGCATGAAGCGGGCTCCTGGTTTTTTTGCGCGCTTGGAGAGATATCCGGGCGGATCCGCGAACGGGACGCCGTGAAACGCGCAATGAGGCCGGAGGTTCCAGGTTTGGGTCTTGGCGGTTTTTTGATTGTGCCTGGTCGGCGAAATTATCAATTTCGCAGCGCAACGATCGCGTGCCGGACGCTCAACGGCTCCGCAGTCCACTTGGCGACGGCAGGCTCTCCAAAATCCCGAGGGAGCCATCGAGATCGCTTGCCGCCCTGACGCTCACGCCTTCTTCACGAACTCGGTCTTGAGCACCAGGCCTTTCACTTGCTTGGTGTTGCATTCAATCTCGCCGGGATTGCCGTTCAGGCGGATAGCCTTCACCAACGTGCCGCGCTTGATCGTTTCCGAAGTGCCTTTGACTTTGAGGTCCTTGATCAGCGTGACGGAATCGCCGTCATTCAATTGAGCGCCATTGCTGTCGCGCACGATTACATCGTTCGGCATGCCATCTCCTGTGATTGGCAGGTTTTTAGGGCAGAGCGCGGCGGGATGTTTACCGCCCTGCTTCGCGCAAAGGCTCGGGCTTGTCCTGCGAAGCTCGTAGAGCGAAGCAGGATGGCGGAGAGAGCGGGATTCGAACCCGCGTTACGGTCTCCCGTAAACACACTTTCCAGGCGTGCGCCTTCAACCACTCGGCCACCTCTCCGTCCATGCATGTCGCGTCGGCCGGTTTTGCCGCGCGGGTTGGGGAGATGCACCTCCCTTGGGGAAAGACGGAACTTTCGCCATCGGCGTCGCCAACCAGCAAACGCCTTCCCCTGCACCTGAGCCGTCGAAGCAACAGGCGCGGGGCTCATCTAGTCGATCCGACGGCGAATGCCAAGCCATAACGGCAGTCTATTCGCTTTGCCGGCCACACAGTGTTTCACGAGGCCGCCGGCATGCCCGTTTTTGCGGGCGCCGCCGCTGCAATGGTGTGCACAGGCAGGACCGCAGGGACGGCCGCCCTTGACTTCCCCCGGAGTTGCCTGTCGGGTGCCGAGGCTTTGCGGGGGCATTGTGCGGACATGACATCGAGCAATGGACAGACGCCAGTCAGGCGGCCGGACAGCGGGCTGTCCTTCGTGCCGGTGGGCTGGCTTGTCTTCGTCATGGCGTGGTCGGTCTACGGCCTGATCTCCGTCTGGCCCGCGGTCGGCGCCACCGGCCTGCCAGACAGCGTGCTTTACCTTATCTATGGCGGGCTCGTCGTCGACATCGTCACCATCCTGTGGGGGCTTTACCTGCTCGGCCTCGCCTTCGGCCGCTCGGCCCGCTTCCCGCGCCAGTTCACGATCTGGCAGATTGCCATAATCGTCGGGCTGCTGGTCATCCATGCCTATGCCCCTACGGTGCCGGGATTCGTCTTCTCGGGCCAGGCGCTTGTCGTCACCGGCGCCGAAATCGCCATCGGCGCGCTCTGCATCTATCTGCTGCGCCATGGATCCGAAGCCGATGCCGTTTATGTCAATCCGAAAACCGAGAGCCCATCGGCCTTCGTCTCGGTCATCGCCGCGCTGCTCGGCATCGTCCTGGGCGCGGTCATCGGCGCCGTGGGCGGATTCGCCATCGGCTCGGTGATCGCCGATGCCACCGAGATGAGCTGTTTCGAGGGCGCCTGCGGCTATTTCGCCGTGTTCACCGGCCTGGCCGGTCTGGTGATCGGCGCCATCGGCGGCGGCGTTTTTGCTGTCTGGCGTGTCCACCGGCACAAAAGGAAGCCGGCCGCATAATTCGCGCGGGCAACAAATCCGGGTTCACACGGTCTTTGAAGACTTCGCCGGCAAGTCGGTTTGCGGCCACCAAACGCAAAAACCCGCCTGTGCGGCGGGTCATCGGCGCAAGTCAACGCCATACCGGAATTATTAGCATAGCTGCCCTCACATGTCAATGAAAAGCGACCCGACTGACTGTCGTCCGGCCCTCCGTTGACCTGAGTTTGGAGTCTGCAAATTCGCGTATGGCGATTGCGATCCAGCCATGCGCATTCTATCTCTGAAAAGCCCCTCGGGAGAGGACCAGCCCGGAGGAGGGTTCTGATGTTTCGCTTCGTCTTTCGTCTTGCCGCAATGATCGCGCTGTCGATTTCCGTCATCATGGCGGTGCTCGACGCGACACGCACAGTGGCGGCCTCCGTGCTGGTGCTGACCCCGCTCAACAGCAGTTGGCTGGCGGTCTCGCCCGACACGCGGGCCGCCTTCGAGACCTTCATCCGAACCAAGACCAGCCCGCTGCTGTGGGATGGCGCCATCGCCTGGGTGCTGAACCAGCCGGGCTTCGCCGTGTTCGCGGTGCTGGCTTTCCTGCTCTATGCGATAGGCTACAGGCGGCAACGTCGCGCCGGACAGTTCGTCGCAAACTGATCCGCTTTCCGCGAAGAGAGGGAAACCCGCGCATGTTCTTTCTCAGCGATATGCTGAACAAGAAGCTCAATCTGCCGAAGCCCTCCGAGGCCCTGCCGGGCCGCGCCAGGGCGATCCCGACCGCATCCAGGCACAAGGTCTTGAAAAGACCGCTCAAGGGTCCTTATCCCGAGGGGCTGGAGACGGCCATGTTCGGGCTCGGCTGCTTCTGGGCTGCGGAGCGGCTGTTCTGGCAGATCGAAGGCGTCTGGGTCACCGCGGCCGGCTATGCCGGCGGCTTCACGCCCAATCCGACCTATCAGGAGACCTGCACCGGGCTAACCGGTCATGCCGAAGCGGTGCTGGTGGTCCATGACCCCGGGATCGTCTCCTATGCTGGGCTTCTGAAGCTGTTCTGGGAAAGCCACGATCCCACGCAGGGCATGCGCCAGGGCAATGATGTCGGCACCGCCTATCGTTCAGCGATCTACACGAGCGACGAGGCGCAACTGTTGGCGGCGAGCGCCTCGCGCGATGCGTATGAGACCTCGCTGCGCGGTGCCGGCCACGGCAGGATCACCACCGAGATCGCCCCGGCGGCCGAATTCTACTTCGCCGAAGCCGATCACCAGCAATATCTGGCAAAGAACCCTTACGGCACGTGCAACCTCAAAGGCACCGGTGTCGATTGCGCCATCCCTGCCGCCGCCTCCGCCTGACACTTGGCGCAAGGACAAGCTGCGGTGCGGCTTGCCTGCACCAAGCTTTTCCAAAAGGTCAAAATTCCGCGTGAATTTTGTTTCGGGCCATGCCAGATTGCCGCCGAGCGGGAGGGAATACACTCCTGGCTGACGTCGCATGCCTGCCGGAGAACCGGGCCGGCATGCGGTGCGTAACGGAAAAAATAACCGACAGGGTGTGGATCACATGAAACGTATCGTTCTCGGCCTCCTGGCCGCAACCGCAATGGTTCTTCCGGCTTTCGCCGCGGATGTCCAGCCGGCCATCCTCTATGATCTCGGCGGCAAATTCGATAAATCCTTCAACGAGGCTGCCTATCACGGCGCCGAGAAATTCAAGACGGAAACCGGCACGGCCTACGTCGAATTCGAGGTCTCCAACGCCTCACAGCGTGAGCAGGCGCTGCGCCGCTTCGCCGAGGACGGCCACAACCCGATCGTCATGGCCGGCTTCGCCTGGGAGGATGCACTGAAGAAGGTCGCGGCCGAATATCCCGATCTCAACTTCGCCATCATCGACGACGCCGTCGACATGCCCAATGTCCGCTCGCTGGTATTCAAGGAAAACGAAGGCTCCTATCTCGTCGGCATCATGGCGGCGATGGCCTCGAAGTCGAAGAAGGTCTCCTTCGTCGGCGGCATGGACATCCCGCTGATCCGCAAGTTCGAATGCGGCTATGTCGGCGGTGCCAAATCGGCCGGCGCGACCGATGTCATCCAGAACATGACGGGTGACACGCCGGCTGCCTGGAACGATCCGGCCAAGGGCGGCGAGATCGCCAAGACGCAGATCGACCAGGGCTCCGACGTGGTCTATGCCGCGGCAGGCGGCACCGGCGTCGGCGTGCTGCAGGCGGCGGCAGATGCCGGCAAGCTCGGCATCGGCGTCGATTCCAACCAGAACGGCCTGCAGCCCGGCAAGGTGCTGACCTCGATGCTGAAGCGCGTCGACGTCGCCGTCTACACCGCCTTCATGGACGGCAAGAACGGCACCTTCAAGGGCGGCGTCGAGAATCTCGGCCTCAAGGAAGGCGGCGTCGACTACGCCATGGACGACAACAACAAGGCGCTGGTGACGGACGAGATGAAGGCGGCCGTCGAAAAGGCCAAGGCCGACATCATTGCCGGCAAGGTCGAAGTACACGACTATACGACTGACAACGCCTGCCCCTATTGAGCGGCACGAACATACAGCCATGATCTGCAAACCGCCGGGCGCCAGCCCGGCGGTTTTGCCTTTACCGGATCGAGCGAAACCTTCGCTCCGTGCCGGACACCGTTTCGAGATACAGATGCAGCCGACGATCGGACCCATGGGCGAGCACGACGTAGCAGCGGTCGCGCAACTGCGCCTGTCTGCCTTTTTCGAGGGAACCGGAAGGACTCTCGGGGAAGATGCGGCAGGGCTTCGCGACTTGATCGCCGGTGACGGTTTCGAGGCGGCATTCGTGGCCCGGATCGGCGACACCCCGGTCGGGACATGCCTGCTGGTCCGCCACGAACTGGAGCCCGCGCATGATCTGACGCCATGGCTGGCCGGGTTGGTTGTCGATGCAAGGTATCGACGCCAAGGCATCGCCACCGCGCTGGTCAAGGCAACGGAAGCCCATGCGGCGTCACGGGGCGTCGAGATGCTCTATCTCTACACATGGGATGCGCGTGGTTTCTACGCGGCCCTCGGCTGGAACATCGTTGAGATATGCAGTTCGGACGGCGAGACGATGGCTCTGATGTCTCGCCGGCCTCGCCTATAGCAGCTTCGCGACGAGACAACCGAGCGCGAACGCCACCATCAGTCCGGCGGCAACCACAAATCCACGCCGGCCGCCCAGCGCGTGGACGCCGACGCCGTATGGCCGCTGCGACAGGCTTCGGATCACGGTTGGCGGCCTGGCGTCGCTCAGGCCAGAACTACGCATCTGCGGCAGCTCGCCAATGCGCTGCGTGATCTGCTTCCAGCGCTCCTCGCCATCCCCCGGTTCGGCACGGTCGAAGACGTGCATGCGCTCGGCAAGTCGCACGACCTCGTCGCGGAAGGCCGGGTCGATCTCCAGATCACGTTCGGCCCGTTCGCGCTCCGCATCGTTCATCAGGCCACGCACATAGTCGCTGGCCCGTGCAATGCGATCGCTTTCACTGGCCATGGCGTGCGCCCTTCCCTTTTTCCTCACCAGTGCGGCGGCTTGGTTACAGGCACTTCATCTCCCGTCTGCTCCTCCAGCGCCAGGAAACGATCCGTCAGCGCGTCGAGCTTGCGCTGCATGCGCTCGATCACTTTCCACTGCTCGGCGATCTGGCCGGACAGTTCCTCGATGGTCTTCTCCTGCTCGGCGGCGCGGATTTCCAGCGTCGTCAGCCGGTCGGCGGGTATGGTCATGTGAATTCCCCAGTCTTCACCGCGATGTCTTGCGCCGCGATGTCTTGCGCCGCAATGCGAATTTCGGCTTCGTCATACTAGCGAATGTGAAGGCCCCGGCCACGTTGCAAATTGACAAGCGCACCGGGATTTGTCGAGAGTGAACCTGCTCCGCCAATTGGCACGGGCGGAGCGTCATGCTAGGCGTTTTGACCAAGCGATAAAAAAATAAGAGTGGGACAGGCTGCATGGCGCAAGCCGCAATCGAGTTGATCGGCATCAACAAGAGTTTTGGTGCGGTGCGCGCCAACCGGGACATCAATCTTGAGATCGGTCGCGGCACGATCCACGGCATTGTCGGCGAGAACGGCGCTGGCAAGTCGACGCTGATGTCGATCCTCTACGGCTTCTACCAGGCCGACAGCGGCGAGATCCGCGTTGGCGGCCAGCCGGCTTCGATCAAGACCCCCAATGACGCCATCGCGCTCGGCATCGGCATGGTGCATCAGCACTTCATGCTGGTCGACAATTTCACGGTGCTGGAGAACGTCATCCTCGGCGCCGAAAGCGATGCGCTCTTGAAGAAGAGCATCGCCAAGGCGCGCTCCGAACTGGAGCGGCTGGAGCGTGAATACGGGCTGGAAGTCGATCCCGATGCAATCATCGAGGAACTGCCGGTCGGCCTGCAGCAGCGTGTCGAAATCCTGAAGGCGCTCTATCGCGGCGCCGAGATCCTGATCCTCGACGAACCGACGGGCGTTTTGACGCCGGCCGAGGCCGACCATCTGTTCCGCATCCTTCGGCAGTTGAAGGACCAGGGCAAGACGGTGGTGCTGATCACCCACAAACTGCGCGAGATCATGGCCATCACCGACACGGTGTCGGTCATGCGCCAGGGCACGATGGTGGCAACCCGCGAGACCAGGAAAACGACTGTCGAGGAACTGGCCGAGCTGATGGTCGGCCGGCGCGTGCTCTTGCGGGTCGAGAAGGGCGAGGCAGAGGCCGGCGCCGTCAAGCTCGCAGTCAAGAACCTGACGGTCAGGGATACGCGCGGCGTCACCATGGTCGACGACATCTCCTTCGATATCAGGGCCGGCGAGATCGTCGGCATCGCCGGTGTCGCCGGCAACGGACAATCCGAACTGCTCGAGGCGATTTCCGGCATCAGGCGTGCCGTTTCCGGCTCGGTCATGCTGGATGGCAAGCCGATCGACCTGACCGGTGCCGCCGACCCCGGAGAGTTGCGCGACCGTGGCCTGGCGCATGTGCCGGAGGACCGCCATCACGTCGGGCTGGTGCTGGCCTTCGAGGAGAACGAGAATTCGATCCTCGGCTATCACGATGATCCCCGCTATTTGAAGGGGCCGTTCCTCAACATCGATGCCATCCGCAACGATGCCAGGGACAAGATCGCCAAATACGACATCCGCCCGGCCGACTGCCGGCTGAAGACCGCCAATTTCTCCGGCGGCAACCAGCAGAAGATCGTGCTGGCACGGGAGATGGAACAGGACCCGGGCGTGCTGATCGTCGGCCAGCCGACACGCGGCGTCGATGTCGGCGCCATCGAGTTCATCCACAAGCGCCTGATCGCCATGCGCGACCAGGGCAAGGCGGTGCTGGTGGTGTCGGTCGAGCTGGACGAGATCCGTTCGCTGTCCGACCGTATCCTGGTGATGTTTGCCGGCCGCATCGTCGGCGAGCGCGGTCCGGAAGCGACCGAGGGCGAGCTCGGCCTGCTGATGGCCGGCATCGAGCACCAGGAGGCCGCGCAATGAGCACGCCTTACGCCAAACTGCCGGCCTGGGCCGACTATGGCCTGATCCCGCTGATCAATCTGTTCGTCGCCTTCGTCGTCGCCGGCTTCGTCGTGCTTCTGGTCGGTGAGAATCCGTTGCGCGCCGCCGTCATCCTGGTCGAAGGCGCCTTCGGCAAAGGCACAGGCATCGCCTTCACCCTGTTTTATGCCACCACCTTCATCTTCACCGGGCTTTCGGTGGCGGTGGCGGCGCATTGCGGCCTGTTCAACATCGGCACCGAGGGGCAGGCCTACATCGCCGGCCTTGGCATCGCCATCGTCTGCCTGAGCTTCGACAGTACACTGCCATGGTGGCTGACCTTCCCGCTGGCGATCATTGCTGCGGCGGCGGTGGGCGCATTGTGGGCGCTTATCCCGGCCTATCTGCAGGCCAAGCGCGGCTCGCACATCGTCATCACCACCATCATGTTCAACTTCATCGCCGCCTCGATCATGGTTTACCTGCTGGTCGGCCCGTTGAAGCCAGCCGCCTCGCAAGCGCCGCAGACGCGCAACTTCCTCGCCGGCGCGGAACTGCCCAAACTCAACTGGATCATCGAGCTGTTCGGCGCCAAGATCCGTTCGGCGCCGCTCAACGTCACCTTCCTGCTGGCGCTGGTCATGGCCTTCCTGGTCTGGCTGCTGATCTGGCGCACCAAGCTCGGCTACGAGATGCGCACCTACGGTCACAGCCCGAAGGCGGCACGCTATGCCGGCATTTCCGAAACCCGCATCATCATCACCGCCATGATGATCTCGGGCGCACTGGCCGGCATGATGGCGCTCAATCCGGTGATGGGCGATCAGCACAATGTCGCCATCGACTTCGTTTCCGGCGCCGGCTTCGTCGGCATCGCCGTGGCGCTGATGGGCCGCCTGCACCCTGTCGGCATCGTATTGGCGGCGGTCCTGTTCGGCATGCTCTACCAGGGCGGCGCCGAACTCGCCTTCGAGATGCCGGCAATCAGCCGCGACATGATCGTCATCATTCAAGGCCTGGTGATCCTGTTTGCCGGTGCCCTCGAGCACATGTTCCGGCCCTACATCCAGGCGCTGTTTGCCTCGTTCAGTCCGCGATCGGTCGGCATGGAAGCGGTCAAGGGGAAAGGTGCCTGAGATGGATGTGTTCAACGCGATCATCCAGACACTGGACTCCACCATCCGCCTCTCGGTGCCGCTGCTGCTTGCTTGCCTCGCCGGGCTCTATTCGGAACGCGCCGGCATCTTCGACATCGGCCTCGAAGGCAAGATGCTTGTCGGCGCCTTCGCCGGAGCGGCCGCAGCTTCCGTGTTCCATTCGGCCTTTCTCGGCCTCGGCATGGCGGTCGTGATCTCGGTCGCCTTCGCCATGATCCACGGCTTTGCCTCGATCACTCATCGCGGCAACCAGATCGTCTCCGGCGTGGCGATTAATTTCATCGCCGCCGGCTCGACCATCATCCTCGGCCAGGCCTGGTTCCAGCAGGGCGGGCGCACGCCGGCGCTGCAACCGGGCGAGCGCTTCGAGGCCATCACCTTGCCGGGCGCCGAGGCCATCCGCGACGTGCCGATCATCGGACCGGTCTATGCCGAACTCCTGTCGGGCCACTCGATCCTGGTCTATCTTGCCTTCCTGATGGTGCCGTTCACCTGGTGGGTGCTGTTTCGCACCCGCTTCGGCCTGCGCCTTCGCGCCGTCGGCGAGAACCCGGCCGCCGTCGACACCGCCGGCATCTCGGTCGCCTGGCTGCGCTACCGGGCGCTGATCTGCACCGGCATCCTCACCGGCATTGCCGGCGCCTACCTGTCGATGGTGCAAAATGGCGGCTTCGTGAAGGACATGACTGCCGGCAAGGGCTATATCGCGCTGGCAGCCTTGATCTTCGCCAAGTGGAAGCCGGTCAACGCCATGTTCGCCTGCCTGCTGTTTGGCTTCCTGGACGCTGCGTCGATCCGCCTGCAGGGATCCCCGCTGCCCATCATCGGCAAGGTGCCGGCGCAGTTCATGCAGGCGTTGCCCTACATCCTCACCGTCATCCTGCTCGCCGGCTTCATCGGCAAGGCCATTCCGCCACGCGCCGGCGGCGTGCCTTACGTCAAGGAACGTTGAGCGACGGGTCGGCTTTGCGCCGGGTTTTGAACACGATCATCGGAGAGAACGCTGAATGTCGCATGATCTGTTCGAGGCCGCCAAGGCCGCCATGGCCAAGGCCTACGCGCCCTATTCTAAGTTTCCGGTCGGCGCTGCCCTGCGCACCGAGGACGGTCGCGTCTTTACCGGCGCCAACATCGAAGTCGCCTCCTATCCGGAAGGCTGGTGCGCCGAGACCACGGCGCTCGGCCACTACATTATGGGCGGCGGCGGCAAGATCGTGGAAATCGCCGTCCTAGCCGAACGCATGGCCAAATGCTCGCCTTGCGGCGGCTGCCGCCAGCGGCTTGCCGAATTCTGCCGGCCGGAAACAAAGCTCTATCTCTGCGACAATGCGGGTGTGGCCGAAACCGTGACCATGGGCGACATGCTGCCTTACGGCTTCCGCGGCGATATTTTGAAATGAGCAACAGGCTCAAATGAACAGCTGGCAACGATGACGGAAAAAGCCCTGGATCATCTCGTCGAAAGGCTGGACGGCCTGGCGCCGGCCACGGCACTGGTGCTCGGCTCGGGCCTCGGCGGTCTGGTCGACCAGATCGAGGACCCGATCCGCATCTCCTATGCCGACCTGCCCGGCTTTCCCAGAAGCGGTGTCACCGGGCACGCCGGCGAAGTGGTGGCAGGGCTGTTTGCCGGCGTGCCGGTGCTGCTGCTGTCGGGCCGTGCCCATTACTATGAGCACGGCAACGCCGCGGCGATGCGGCCGGTGCTGGAAGTGCTTGCCGGCATCGGCATCACGAAACTGATCCTCACCAATGCCGCCGGCTCGGTCGATCCGGACATGCCGCCGGGCTCGGTGATGCTGATATCGGACCACATCAATTTCTCGGGCACCAACCCGCTGATCGGCGAACCAAGCGACCGGCGTTTCGTCGGCCTGACCGAAGCCTATGATGCCGGCATCCGCCAGGCCATCGAACGGGCGGCAAAAGCGACCGGCACCACCCTGCATAAGGGCGTCTATATGTGGTTCTCCGGCCCATGCTTCGAAACGCCGGCCGAAATCCGCATGGCGCGCATCATGGGCGCCAATGCGGTCGGCATGTCGACCGTACCGGAGGTCATTCTCGCCCGCTTCCTCGGACTGCGCGTCGCCGCCTGTTCGGTCATCACCAATCTGGCGGCCGGCATGACCGGGGCCGAGCTTTCGCACCAGGAGACCAAGGACATGGCGCCGGTCGGCGGCGCGCGGCTGGCGACGATCCTGCAGCGCGTGTTCCGCGACGGGCTGCTGGAGATCTGATGCTTCCCCAGGAAATCATCCGCCGCAAGCGCGATGGCCTCAGGCTGTCGGAGGAGGAGATCGCCGGCTTCGTCGCGGGCGTGACGTCAGGCGCCGTTACCGACGGCCAGGCCGGCGCCTTCGCCATGGCGGTGTTCTTCAACGGCATGAACCGCGACGAGGCCGTGGCGCTGACGCGGGCGATGCGCGATTCCGGCGATGTGCTCGACTGGTCGGACCTGCCAGGCCCGGTCACCGACAAGCATTCGACCGGCGGCGTCGGTGACAATGTCTCGCTGATGCTGGCGCCGATCGTCGCCGCCTGCGGCGCCTATGTGCCGATGATCTCGGGCCGTGGCCTTGGCCACACCGGCGGTACGCTGGACAAGATGGATGCCATTCCCGGCTACGTCAGCCAGCCCGATGTCGCGCTGTTTCGCAAGGCGGTGCTCGAAACAGGCTGTGCCATCATCGGCCAGACCGCCGACCTCGCACCCGCCGATCGACGACTCTATGCGATCCGCGACATCTCCGGCACGGTCGAATCGGTGCCACTGATCACCGCTTCGATCCTGTCGAAGAAGCTGGCGGCCGGGCTGCAATCGCTGGTGCTCGACGTCAAGGTCGGCAACGGCGCCTTCATGGAAAAATCGCGCGACGCCACCGCACTAGCCAACAGCCTGGTTGAGATCGCCAACGGCGCCGGACTGAAGGCCTCGGCGTTGATCACCGGCATGAACGAGCCGCTGGCGTCGGCCGCCGGCAACGCAGTCGAGGTGCGCAACGCCGTCGATTTCCTCACCGGCCGGTATCGTGACCGTCGGCTTGAAGATGTGACGCTGGCGCTGGCCGCCGAAATGCTGCAGTCGGCCGGGCTGGTGTCGTCCAATCAGGATGGCATGCGGCGCGCCACCGAGACGCTCGCCAGCGGCCGCGCCGCCGCCACTTTCGCACGCATGGTGGCCGCGCTTGGCGGCCCCGCCGATTTCATCGAGAAACCGGAAAAATATCTGCCTGCGGCGACGATCGAACTTGCCGTCAAGGCGACCGCAAATGGCTTCGTCACCGGCATCGCCACCCGCGATATCGGGCTCGCCGTGGTCGGCCTGGGAGGTGGACGCACGCGGCCGGACGGCCAGATCGACCCTGCGGTCGGCATCACCAGACTATTGCCGGTCGGTGCGGAGGTTGGGATCGGCGAGCCGCTGGCGCTGATCCATGCCCGCTCATCGGCCGATGCCGAGGCCGCCGCGGCAACCGTGCTTTCGGCCTATATGGTCGGCGCCTCGAAGCCGCCCGCCGACAAGTCGGTCATCCGGCGGATTCTGCCGCGCGGCTAGAGCAATTCCAGGAAAAGTGTGAAACGGTTCTCCCCGGGAAAAAGCGCATAGCGCTTTCCCTTGGGAATTTGGGAAAACGAATAGCCTTACTGGACGAGCAGCAGCGTGCCGTTCTCGACCTGGTATTTGTCGAGCCGGTTGAGGAAGCTCATGCCGATCAGATTGGTGCGCAGCGCCCTGTCGTCGAGCACGATGGTCTGGACGTCATTGACGGTGATGCTGCCGATCTGCAGGCGGTCGATCATGGCCACGGCCGCCTTGATGGTGCCGTTGGCGGTGTTGACCTCGCGGTTGAAGTCGGAAGCGTTCAGCGACAGGCCGATCCTGCGTGCCGTCGAAATGTTGATGGCGACCAATGTGGCGCCGGTGTCGATCATGCCGTCGACCTGACGTCCGTTGAGCTTGAAGGGTGACGAGAAATGCCCGCGTTCGTCTGCCGCGACGAGGACCTTGCGGCCCATCGGCAGCGGTGCCGCGGGCTTGTTGGGCACCGATGCCAGATTGACGTTCGGCTGGGCTTCGACCGCTTGTTTGCCCGGCACCGCCGACCTCAGCAGGTTTTCGACGAGTTGCGGATTCGACTGATACACAATCGGTATCGATGCCGATGTACCGGCGAAAACGGCGAGGATCAGAAGTTTGCGCAGCATGGATCGGCCTCGCCGCATGACCCCGAAAATCGGGAACGATTTTCGGAAAGGCTCATGCACAAAATCAAGGTGCTACAGCGTCCTTTGCGCGTCCGAAACGGACGCGCGGCGCTGTAGTGACAGCCGATCGTTAAGCCCGGATGGTGTTTGCCGCTTTAACGCGCGCCAAAACCGCGCCTTTGCGTAAATATTTGGTAAATCGTACCAGGCGACTTCGTCTGGTATTACTTGGTCCCGTACATGCGGTCGCCGGCGTCGCCGAGGCCGGGCATGATGTAGCCCTTCTCGTTGAGCTGGCGGTCGATCGAAGCGGTGAAGACGGGAACGTCCGGATGCGCCTTGATGAAGCGCTCGATGCCTTCGGGCGCCGCCAGCAGGCAAAGGAAACGGATGTTGGTGGCGCCACGCTCTTTCAGCTTGTCGATCGCCGCGATCGCCGAATTGGCGGTGGCCAGCATCGGATCGACGACGATCACCAGCCGGTCGGCGAGGTCGCTCGGCGCCTTGAAGAAATATTCGACCGCCTCCAGCGTTTCGTGATCGCGGTAGAGACCGACATGGGCGACGCGCGCCGCCGGCACCAGGTCGAGCAGGCCTTCCAGCAAGCCGTTGCCGGCGCGCAGCACCGAGGCAAAGACCAGTTTCTTGCCCTCGAGCGTCGGCGCTTCCATCGTTTCCATCGGCGTTTCGATGGTCGTCGTCGTCAGTTCGAGATTGCGGGTGACCTCGTAGCCGAGCAGCAGCGAGATTTCGCGCAGCAGCCGGCGAAAGCCCGCCGTCGAGGTTTCCTTCTTGCGCATGATGGTCAGCTTGTGCTGGACAAGCGGGTGGTCGACGACGGTGACGCCCTGCATGGTGTTCTCCTGATGCCTGCGCCCGAAAATGCGCGCATCGCCCTTTCGGACGCGCCGCGCTTCAAGCTGCCTGGGCGAACCCTAGCGGCAATGCGCCGGCCAAGGAACCGCTTGGCCCGCACCGACCACAGCTTTGTCGGCGGAAATCAGCGTGCCGCGCTGTTCAACCGGGCAAGAAGTGCCGTCTTTGTCTTTCTATCGACGAAAGCGGCCTCGATGGCCGTTCTGGTGACGGCGGTCAGCGCCTTGTCGTTCATCGAGAAATGCTCGGCAGCGATATCGTATTCACGCTTGAGCGAGGTCCAGAAATAGGGCGGATCGTCGGAATTGAGCGTCACCTTGCAGCCTGCCGCCTGCAGGGCCGGAAACGGATGATCGGCGAAACTGTCGAACACCTTGAGCGCGATGTTGGAACCGGGGCAGCATTCCAGCACGACACCCTGGTCGGCGATGCGCCGGACGAGGTCCGGGTTCTCGATGGCGCGAACGCCATGGCCGATGCGAGACGGGCGGATGTGATCCAGCGCCGCCTGGACGGTCTCCCAGCCCGTCAGTTCGCCGGCATGGATGGTGATGCCGAGCCCGGCTTCGCGAGCGATCTCGAAAGCCCTGACATAGTCCTCCATATCACCGATCCGCTCATCGCCGGCAACGCCGAAACCGGTGACCAGCGGATGCCCGCAGCGCGCCGCGAAGCGCGCCGCCTGCTCGATCGACTCGACGCCGACATGGCGCACGCCGGTGACGATCATGCGGCCCTCGATGCCGGTCTTGGCCTTGGCGCGGGCCATGCCTTCGCCGAGCGCGTCGGTATAGGCCTTGGGCGACAAGCCGGCTTTTTTAGCGTGGTCCGGCGAGGTGAACACCTCGGAATAGATGGCGCCATCGCGGGCAAGGCTGGTCAGATAGTGGTCGGCCAGCCGCGCATAGTCCTCCTCGGTCCGGAACAGATCGGCGGAAAAATCATAAGCCGCCAGGAAGGAGGTGAAATCGTGCCAGACGAAGGAACCGTTCTGGATATAGGGCGAGGTGTCCTTGCCGTATTTCTGCGCCTGGCGGATGACGAGTTCGGGCGCCGCTGCCCCTTCGATGTGGCAGTGCAGTTCCGCTTTCAAAGGCATTCAATCATCCCGTCGGTCCGTCCAGGTCTCGAAAACCCGCCACCTGGAAGCGCGGCTGAACACCGCGCCTTAAACAATAGCGCCCGCACCATCGATCGGCTATGGTCCCGCCGGTTTTATGACGGATCAAAAAAATGTCAGTTGAGAGAACCACGGCCGCGGGCGGCATGGAAACCTCCTATGGTTTCAAGCGTGTAGGGGCTGGCGACAAGCAGTCCCTGGTCAACGATGTTTTCCACAAGGTCGCCAACCGCTACGACCTGATGAACGATCTGATGTCGGCCGGCCTGCACCGGCTGTGGAAGGACGCCATGGTCACCTGGCTCAATCCGCCTAAACGGGCGGGCTGGAAGGTGCTCGACGTTGCCGGAGGCACCGGCGACATTGCCTTTCGCATCGTCGATGCCAGCCACGGCAATGCCCATGCCACCGTGCTCGACATCAATGGCTCGATGCTGGCTGTCGGCCGCGACCGGGCCGAAAAGAAGGGCCTGTCCGGCAACACCGATTTCGTCGAGGCCAATGCCGAGGAACTGCCCTTCCCTGATGCCACATTCGATGCCTATACCATCGCTTTCGGCATCCGCAACGTACCGCGCATCGAGGTGGCCTTGGGCGAAGCGTTTCGCGTGCTGAAGCCCGGTGGGCGCTTCCTGTGCCTGGAATTTTCCGAGGTCGAGATGCCGCTGCTCGACAAGGCCTATGAAGCCTGGTCGTTCAACGCCATTCCAAAGATCGGCAAGATGGTCACCGGCGACGGCGAGCCCTATTCCTATCTGGTCGAATCGATCGCCAGGTTTCCCAACCAGCAGAATTTCACGACGATGATTTCCCGCGCCGGCTTCGACCGCGTTTCCTTCCGCAACTATTCCGGCGGTATTGCAGCACTTCATTCGGGCTGGAAGCTTTGAGGCCGGACCGCATTTCTCACAATCGACGCGTGCTATGCCGGTTCAAAGAGCCGGCAGGGTTGGCGCTGCCATGAGCAATGTCAGTGCAGGATTCCGGCTCGTAAGGGCCGGCTGGGTGCTGGTCCGCGAGGGTGTCGTCGCCGCTCTGCCGGGTGAGGAACTGTCCGGCCTGCCGAAGTTCGGCTGGCGGATGGCACGGCTGTTCACGCGCCGCCGCGCGCTGGCCTATGAGCGCAGCGACCGGCTGGCCAAGGCGGTCGTCCGGCTCGGTCCCTCCTATGTAAAGCTCGGCCAGTTCCTGGCGACGCGGCCCGACGTCGTCGGCAACGACATGGCGCTCGATCTCGCCATGTTGCAGGACAAGATGCACACCTTTCCGAAGGCCGAAGCCATAGCGGCCATCGAAGCCTCGCTCGGGCGCAAAGTCGGCGATCTCTACGCTCAATTCGGCGATCCGGTCGCCGCCGCCTCCATCGCCCAGGTCCATGCCGCCGATGCCATGCATGACGGCGTTGCCACCAAGGTGGCGGTCAAGGTGATCCGGCCCGGCGTGCGCCGCCGCTTCTTCCAGGATCTTGAAAGCTATTTCCTTGCCGCTCGCCTGCAGGAGAAATACATCCCCTCGTCCCGCCGGCTGCGGCCGGTCGAGGTCACCCAGACGCTGGCTCAGACCACCAAGATCGAGATGGATCTTCGCCTCGAGGCGGCGGCCCTCTCGGAGCTCGGTGAAAGCACCAGGCACGACCCCGGCTTTCGCGTGCCGTCCGTCGACTGGGAGCGTACCGGCCGCGACGTGTTGACCATGGAGTGGGTCGACGGCGTCAAGATGAACGACATTGCCGGACTGGTCGCGGCGGGCCACGATCTGAAAACCATCGCCACAAACCTGATCCAGTCGTTCCTGCGCCACACGCTGCGCGACGGATTTTTCCACGCCGACATGCATCCGGGCAATTTGTTCGTCGAGGCGAACGGCACCATCGTTGCCGTCGATCTCGGCATTGCCGGCCGGCTCGGCAAGAAGGAGCGCCGCTTCCTCGCCGAAATCCTCTACGGCTTCATCACGCGCGACTATCTGCGCGTCGCTGAGGTCCATTTCGAGGCCGGCTATGTGCCGCGCCAGCACAATGTCGCGGCCTTCGCGCAGGCGATCCGGGCGATCGGCGAGCCGATCCATGGCCAGCCGGCCGAGACCATCTCGATGGCCAAGCTTCTGACGCTGCTGTTCGAGGTTACCGAGCTCTTCGACATGGCGACGCGGCCCGAACTGATCCTGCTGCAGAAGACCATGGTGGTGGTCGAGGGCGTGGCGCGCACGCTCGACCCGGCCTTCAACATGTGGAAGACTGCCGAGCCGGTGGTCGGCGACTGGATATCAGGCAATCTTGGGCCGCGTGGTATGATGATGGATGCGCGCGATGGCGCCAAGGCGCTGCTGACGCTGGCCCGCCAGGTGCCCGAGCTTGCGGCGCGCACTGACCGGCTGTCGCGCGAGATCGACCTGATGGCCGAGCATGGCCTGCGCTTCGACGAGACCACTGCCCACGCCATCGGCAAGGCCGAAGCGCGCTACAGCCGCTCCGGCCGCTGGGCACTCTGGGTGATCGCGCTGACGCTGGTCTATATCGCCTGGAAGATGATCTGAGTTCTCGGTGACAGCAGTGCCGGCATTGCTATCATTGAAAGCAACGCTTTCATGGACTACGTTGAGGTAAGGAGCAAAAACATGAGCACACTTACCATCCGCAATCTCGACACCAACGTGAAGCAGAAACTGCGTGAGCGAGCTGCCGTGAGGGGAGTCTCAATGGAAGAGGAAGCGCGTAGCGTTCTTGCCAAGAGTGTTCTTTCGGACGGTGTGGACCAAGACCCTCGGGGAGAGTCACTCTATGCCGCGATTCGTAGGCTGGTTGAGCCCCATGGCGGTTTCGATGTCGAGTTGCCGGAGCGCGGCCCTACGCGCGAGCCACTGAAATTTGACTAACCATGTTCGTGCTGGATACGAATGTTATCTCGGAAACCTTCAAACCACGGCCGGATGCAGGGGTGGCTACCTGGATGGATAGCTCGCTCGCAACCCGCTCATATGTCACGGCGATGACCAAGGCAGAGCTGCTCGTTGGGCTTGCGAACATGCCGGACGGAACGCGTAAGGCTGCACTGGGTAGTGTCATCGGGGCCTTTTTCACCAAATGGCTCAAGACCCCAGTGCTCGCGTTCGGTGACCGCGAAGCCGAAGCATACGCGGAGATTGTTTCGAACAGACGATTTCTGGGACGTCCTATACGCGAATTTGACGCACAGATCGCCTCGGTTGCTCGCTCGCGGGGCTTTGCGGTGGTGACTAGAAATGTTGCTGACTTTTCCGATTGCGGTATCAGCATAGTCAATCCTTGGGAGGGTGCATGAGCCTCTCCGGCAAGCGCATCCTGCTCATCATCGGCGGCGGCATCGCCGCCTACAAAGCGCTGGATCTGATCCGCCGGCTGCGCGAGCGCGGGGCTGCGGTTCGGGTGGTCATGACATCGGCCGCGCAGGAATTCGTCACCACGCTGTCGGTCGGCGCGCTCTCCGCCGACCATGTTTTCACCGAGCTGTTCGACCGCAATGACGAACACGATGTCGGCCATATCAGGCTGTCGCGCGAGGCCGATCTGCTGGTGGTGGCGCCCGCCACGGCCGACCTGATGGCGAAGCTCGCAAACGGCCACGCCAACGATCTGGCCTCCACCGTGCTTGTCGCCACCGACAAGCCGGTGCTGATGGCGCCGGCCATGAACCCCAGAATGTGGGCGCATCCGCCCACCCGCCGCAACCGCGCGACGCTGCAGAAGGACGGCGTCACCTTCGTCGGCCCGGCCAGGGGCGAGATGGCCGAAAGCAATGAGACGGGCGAAGGCCGCATGGCCGAACCGCTGGAGATCGTTGCCGCGGTCGAGGCGCTGCTCGATGTCGGCCCCAGGCCGCTGTCGGGGCGCAAGATCATCGTCACCTCCGGCCCGACCCATGAGCCGATCGACCCGGTGCGCTACATCGCCAACCGCTCGTCCGGCAAGCAGGGCCATGCGATCGCGGCAGCACTGGCCAGGCTCGGCGCCGATGTGCGCCTCGTCTCCGGCCCTGTCGGCATCGCCGATCCCCCCGGAGTGAAGACCATTCACGTCGAGCGGGCGCAGGAGATGCGCGACGCGGTGGAACGGCTCTTGCCCGCAGATGCGGCGGTGTTCGTCGCCGCCGTGGCCGACTGGCGCACCGAGAACTCGGCCGGTGAGAAGATCAAGAAGGTCGCGGGCGAAGGGCCGCCGGTGCTGCGCATGGTCGAGAATCCCGACATTCTCGCCGGCGTCGGCCATCACAGCCAGCGACCCGGCCTGGTTATCGGCTTCGCCGCCGAGACACAGGATCTCCTGCGCAACGCCGAGGCCAAGCTCAAGAAGAAAGGCGCCGATCTCATCGTTGCCAACGACGTGTCGCAGGGAAGCGGCGTCGGCTCTTCGGGCGTGATGGGCGGCGATCGCAACCGGGTGCGGATCGTGTCAAAGGCCGGTGTCGAGGAATGGCCGGAGATGAGCAAGGACGAAGTGGCGGCTCGGCTTGCCGCCCTGATCGCCGAACGGCTTAAAACAATCGTCGTTTGACTGAAAAATGTTCTGCTGCAGTGACGCACCGCCCTGCCGCGAGACTGCGTTCAGGCGGCGCGCGCTTTAAGTCCTGCGGCTCACATCAATTGGTCAAAAGCTCCGCGGTTCGGGCAAGTGCGCCGGCGAAGCCGTTGAGCGGAATGGAAAAGCTCACCGCTTGTCCGGTGTCTGCCGCGAAAGCGTCGATCTTCAGCGTGGTGCCTGATTTCAGCAGCGGCGTGACAGTCGCATCGAACACCACCGGCACCAGACAGCCGACGACCTGGCAGGTGTTGAACGCCAGGCTGCCGTCCAGCTTCTGATCGTCGATGGTCAGGCTCACCCCCTTGGCCAGCGCCAGGCCGAACGGCAGCGCAAGCGTTCCCGTGGCATCCTCGCCGGTCTTGCTCGACAGCTCGATCGCCAGCAGGCGCTGATTGTTTTGCTTGTTGAATTGCTGATGCGACAGGCTGCAGGTTTTGGTCGCGCCTGATATCTGGCAATTGACCGTCCAGTCGCCGTGGGTTTCGGACAGTGCCGACGCGCCACCGGGCAACTGCGGCGCATCGGCGGCAGCCGGTGCCGCGACCGCCTTGTCGCTCTTGGTTTGCGCTGCCACGGCCGGCACACCGACGGTGCAGGCAACACCCAGCATCGCCACGAAATACGCGAACTTCCTCATCAAGACCCCTCCCGCCCGGCTCCGCCTCGGGCCAGCTAGAAGCTGACCTTGAGAGACGCGCTGATCGCGTTCTGTTTAACCGTTTCGCCGAAGGCGCCATTATATCTGACGGACATGCCGACGCCATTGACGCCATTCAGTTCAAGGCCGGCGCCGACCCGATAGAGCGGCGAATCGACGGCCTCCGTCAAGTGCAATGCGGGGTTGCCAGGCAGATTCTCCGCCGCCGCGAAGCGACCTTCGATTTCCCACTCCTTGTTGGAAAACTCCGCCCCGGCCTTGCCGTAGACGCGAAGGCTGGCAATGTCGCTGAGCGCGATGTCGGTGCCGATCTCGATTGCAGGGGTTGCAGAATAGTAGGTGTTGGCCGAGCCATCGAAGTTGAAGGCGGCGACCGAACCCTCCTCCGTGCCTGAGACACGCAGCCAGCGCGCGTCGAACTGCACTGTCGGCTGCAGATAGAAGGCGCCCATCTCCCGGGTGAAACCCAACCGCGCCGAGCCGCCGAACATCGCGGTCTTCTGTGTGTAGGTGACGCTGCTGCCGATGCCAGGCAGCATTACCTCGTCGAGATAATCACCCGCCAACGTTTCGCCCGGAATGTAGAATGCCGGGTCGATATGGGTGTCGCGTTCGCCCTTGAACGAGCCCGTGCCGCCACCGAGTGCAAAGTCCACGAAGTAATTCTTGTTGGTATATTTGGCCAGCGCATAGGCCTGCCAGGCCTCGCCGGTGGTCTCCGACAGCAGGTCGCCATCAAAGCCGATCTTGGAATCGAACTCTGTGCGGCCGATGGTGGCGCCAAGCGACCAGTTCTGGCCAATCTCGCCAATGCCGCCAAGCGACATCGTCTTCAGGACGTCGTCGCGGCTTGTAGTGCCAGCACCCGCGTCGCGGCCGTACTCGGCCTGCGGGCTGATCGTTGCCCAGACGCAGCGGCCGTCGGGATTCTTGTAGGCAGGCACGCCAGTACACTCACGCGCCGCTTCCAGCATCATGTCGGCTTCGCGGTTGATCATGTCGAACGTATGCACGGCATAATGCGGTGTGAGCCGGGTCAATGCTGCACCCAGTTCCTCTTCATTGGGCAGGAAGCGCAGCATGTTGATCAGCCTGGCCATCGGGTTGTCCGGGGTCGATGCTGCCTCGACATCGTCAAGGTACTGCGCCATCTGGAACACGCCGGGATCGGTGGTGCCGGACCCCGGATCCTGCGCCAGTTCCAGGAATGTCGGGTTGTCGGCGTAAAGAACGAGATCGGTGCCGCCATCCACCCGGAACTGGAAGTTGAAGCCCACTGCCGGATGCAAGGTCTTCGCTGCTATGCCGGAGTCGGTCATCCCCGAGCCATTGGCGACCACATATTCCGTGAACAGCTTATCGATCGACAGGAAATTCAGCGGCGCTTCGCCGTTGAAGTCACCGGCCGCCGTTAGTGCCAGGGCATCCGTGATCTGGTTGTTGAGATCCACATCGGTGACGAAATCGCCGGAGAGGTTTTGTTTGAAGCCGCCGCCGACATCCACCTTCGCCACCACGCCGATGCCCTGGTTGGTATAGAGCCCGTCATTGGTGAACAGCCCGCCGCCGAGATCGATGGTTTTCAGTCCGACCATCGAGGCATCCGCAAAATTGTGGAAGCTGTTGTTGCCGCCGCCGAGATCGATGTTGCCGATGACGCGTCCCAGCGTGTCGCCCAGCGGCGAATTGTCGACATGGTCATCACCCGACGTGCCGGTAATGGCCAGCGGACTGAAATCGTCGAGCAGCGATTCCAGGATCGCATTGGTCGGCACGACGGGACCGGGCGCCAACAGGAAGGTCTGGAATGCCTGGATATCCGCTGCCTGGATCTCGAATGTCGGCGTCGCTCCCATTGCGTAGAGCAGGCTGTGGTTGGTCAGCGCGTTGTTGGCGCCGCCGACGAGCATGGCGGCAACGCCGGTTCCGGCGCCGCCAATCGTGTAGTGACCGTTGAGATTGATGGTGATATTGCCTTTCGCGCCGTTGGCTGTGCTTTCGCCGTAGGCGGCCACGGAACCAGCACCCTGCGCGAACAGGCTGTCGCCCGCGGTCAGCGTAACCGCGTGCGCGTCGCCGATGCCGGTCGCGCTCTGTCCAAACATGGCATACGAGCTCGCACCCTTGACCCAGACCTGGCTCATGGCCGTCGCCGTCGCCGCCGCGGCATCGCCGATGCCGCCGCCGGAACCGGCAGCGCCGGCGGAGAGCGTGCCGGCCAGGCCGCCGCCGCCGCCCACCGCCTGGGCCACGATGCCGTGCGCCCGCTCGCCATCGGTGACGATCTCGCCGTCCTGCTGGATGGTCACCGTGCCGCCATTGCCCTTGGCACCCGCAAATGTGTTGAAGCCGATGGTGTTGTTGTCGATGCCGCTGCCGCCATCGGCCGTGGCGCCGAAGCGCCCGAAGCCGGCGCCGCCGATGCCGCCGCCGCCGCCAACCGACTGGGCGATGATGGCGACCGCATCGACACCATGCGTGGTGATGGTGCCGGTGCGGATCACGGTCACGTTGCCACCATCGCCGCCATTGCCGCCAAGGCCGCCGATGCCGAGCGCGTTCGAGGTTTTGCCTTTTGCGTCGCCGCCGACACCGCCGCCGCCGCCGACCGACTGCGCCACGACGCCATGCGCGCGGGCACCGAAGGTTTCGATCGATCCGGAAACCTCAACCCTCACATCTCCGCCATCGCCGCCGTTGCCGCCCTTGCCGCCCAGGCTGAGAGCAAAGGAATCGGACCCGGCGAAGTCGGACGAAACCGTGCCGCCATATCCGCCACCGCCGCCGATGGACTGGGCGAAGATGCCGTATGACCCATCCTTGTGTGTGATGATCTCGCCATCGTTGGTGACGGTGACCTTGCCACCATCGGCCTCGTTGTCGGGGTCGTTGGGGTCGCCGACCACCGGGATCGGAATCCCGTTGGGTATGCTGGCACCGCCACCGATTGTCATGTCTGCTTCCGATGCGCCGGTCGCGGCACCCGAGGCACCACCGCCACCGCCGATCGACTGCGCAAAAATGCCGTGCGAGATATAGCCCAGTGTTTCAATCTTGCCGAAGTTGTTGACC
>NZ_RZQT01000059.1:0-39461 GCF_003998485.1 Mesorhizobium sp. M7A.F.Ca.CA.001.04.2.1 | reverse complement strand
TCAGAAACGCACCGTCGAGGACACGTGGCGCCACATCGGCCACCTCGTCGAAACCATCGAGGCAGCCGAATGCAAAAACTACTTCGCAAAAGCCGGGTACGCTTCCGTCAAAACGTGAAACGCTCTAGCAGCGCCTGGTGATCGTCTCCGAAGGCCGCGATCATGCGCACACCGGTCACATCCTGTGAAAGTTTGGTCAGGCCTTCGAGATAGGGTTTCTTGCCGGTCGATTGCTGCATCGGCCCATCAAAAACGACGTCGTCAGCGACATAGGATGCTGCCTTTTCGAGGTCGTGTCCTGTCCACGCTTTGGTGAAGGCAGTGGCGATGTCGAGGGGTGCTGTCTGTGTCATGGCTTTGTCCTGATAGATTGATTCAGAACCCCGCGCCCTTTCCGCATTCAAGGACCAACGGCGAGCCGGCTTCCCGGTTCCTCCTTTGAGGTGAATGGTGACATTTCGGCCTCTCGCCACCTCGGCGGCGTTCGGCTACATCTGCCGGCTGGAGACCTGAAATGACTGAACTCGACACCCGAAAGACCATCGTGCTGACCGGCGCCAGCCGCGGCATCGGCCACGCCACCGTCAAGCGTTTTTCGCGCGAGGGCTGGCGCGTCATCACCTGCTCCAGGCAGGCTTTCGCCGAGGACTGCCCGTGGCCGGCCGGGCCGGAAGACCACATCAAGGTCGATCTCGCCGATCAGGAGGATGTCGGCATCGCCGTCTCCGAAATTCGCCACCGGCTGGAAGCGCATGGCGGCCAGTTGCATGCGCTGGTCAACAATGCCGGCATTTCGCCGAAGCTCAAGGACGGCAACAGCCGCATGAATTCGATCGACACGCCGATGCATGTCTGGCGCGACGTGTTCCAGGTCAATTTCTTCGCGCCGATCATGCTGGCGCGCGGGCTGTTCAAGGAACTGGCGGCGGCCAAGGGCTCGATCGTCAACGTAACCTCGATCGCCGGAACCCGCGTGCATCCCTTCGCCGGCACGGCCTACGCGACATCGAAGGCGGCACTCGGCTCGCTGACGCGCGAGATGGCGCATGATTTCGGTCCGCACGGCATCCGCGTCAACGCGATTGCGCCGGGCGAAATCGATACCGCGATCCTGTCGCCGGGCACGGACAAGATCGTCGAGACCATTCCTCTCAGGCGCCTTGGCACCACGGCCGAAGTCGCCGACATCATCTTTTTCCTGTGCTCGCAGCAGGCGTCGTATGTGACTGGCTCGGAAATCCACATCAATGGCGGCCAGCACGTGTGACAAAACAGGATGCTCATCCTGTTATGGTGAGAACAGCCTTGCCGCTGAAGCTGCGCTGTCGCAGTGCGTCCAGCGCTTGAGCGACGTCTGTCCACGGCGCCGTCAAGGCCACGCGCGTTTCGAGCCGGCCGGCTGCGACCAGAGCGAGCAGTGAGGCGATGTCCTCGCCGATGCCTGGACCAGACGTGTAGTACGCAAAAGTCTGAAGCCTTGCCCCTTCATGATCCGGAACGAACTGGCGGAATCCGACGGGCGTCAGCTCGCCGCTGCTCGAACCGAACATGACGATGGTCCCGCCAAGTGCGATACGTTCGATCGCGCGTGCGAGGCTTTGGCCGCCGACCGACTCGGTGATCAGCGAGAACGGCCCCTCGGCCAGATCGATCGCTTCGACAACCTGCCGGGCTCCGAGGCCGCGGAGATCGTCGGCGTGCCGGGCCGCGGCGATTGCCGTCACCGAGGCGCCTTGCTCGCGGGCGATCTGGATCTGAAAACGGCCGACCGCTCCGCTTGCACCGGTGATCAAGACCTGCTGGCCGGCGAGGTCGCCGCCATGGCGTAGAGTCCTTAGTGCCGTCGTACCGGCGACAGGAAGCGTGGCTGCGGAAACGAAACTGACGCTGTCCGGCAGGACGGCGAGACGGTCGATTGGGACTGCGATGCGTTCGGCCCAACCGGCCTCGTCGACCAAAGCAACAACCCGGGCGCCGACGGCTGGCCCGGAACCATCGGCTGCTCTTCGTTCGACAATCCCCGCGATGTCCTGGCCGGGTGTCCAGCCCTCGGGGCGTATGGCAAGCAGGCGCAGTTCGCCCCGGTTCAACGAAGTTGCGTGGACAGAGACAAGCGCTTCGTTCGAAGCCGGTTGAGGCTCGGCGATGTCGGCGAGCCTCAACCCGGTCGCGCTTTCGGGAGAGATGACCAGGGCGAGCATGGTGTACCTTGTTGCTGGCTTGTCGGTGCCAGCTTGCTGTGGAAAGCACGGCAAGCTGAGTACGAGCCGGAGCTTATCG
Organism: Mesorhizobium sp. M7A.F.Ca.CA.001.04.2.1; assembly: GCF_003998485.1. NCBI lineage: Bacteria > Pseudomonadati > Pseudomonadota > Alphaproteobacteria > Hyphomicrobiales > Phyllobacteriaceae > Mesorhizobium > Mesorhizobium sp. M7A.F.Ca.CA.001.04.2.1. The sequence goes on along the minus strand of NZ_RZQT01000059.1, from coordinate 37,181 downwards.
ACTTTCGCCGTTAAAGAATTTAGCTATCATGGCGTTTAATCGCTAATAACAGTCAACCATGAGACAACCCCTCAGCTACCCCTGGCTCGATCTCGATGTGGATGACCCTGCCGCGCCGGCGATTGCCGTGCGCGTCGACATCCCCGACACCAGAGCGGAAGTCCCCGCCCATCGGCACCGCAAAGGCCAACTCGTCTTCGCACTCGGCGGCGGCGTCACATGCCGCGTTCCAAGCGGTCTATGGATGGTGCCGCCGCATTGCGGGGTGTGGATCCCCGGCGGCATGGAGCACAGCAATGTCGCAACCGCCAACGGCCGGATTTTTTTCGTCTACATAGAGCCGGGAGCCGCCGATCTGCCGGAGCGGTGCTGCACGTTTTCAATCTCGCCCCTGCTGCGCGAATTGATCATCGAGCTTTCCGATCGGGTGGAGGGTGACGGGGCGAGGGGCGAACTCTTGACCAAGATGCTGCTCACCGAATTGCCACGCATGCCTGTCCAGCAATTTCACCTGCCGATCTCGTCCGAGCCACGCTTGAACAGGATCGCCGAAGCGTTGGCGCAAGACCCTGCCGATCGCAGCACACTGGCGGAATGGGCCAACCGCATCGCGCTCAGCGAGAGCAGCCTCGCCCGCCTTGTGGCAAAGGAGACGGGGCTGAGTTTCGGGCGCTGGCGCCAGCAATTGCACTTGATCGTTGCAATTCGGGAACTGGCTTCCGGCAAGAGTGTCCAGCAGGTCTCGGGCGATCTCGGCTATGGTTCCGTTACGGCCTTCATCACCATGTTCAAGAAGGCGCTTGGGAAGCCGCCGGCCAAATACCTCAGCGGTATCGCGCAAAATGGCGGCTCTGCATTCGTGGCGTGATGCTCGCTTGAAAGGGTGGTCGAGCCGATCACGTTGCCAGCGTGCGAGAGTGCAGCTTGGGCTTTGGGACTCAGGCCACCGACGGCTCGGCGGTTTCGCGCCTCAACTCCGGTTTGGAACCGAGAACTTCTTCCACAATCCCGCGCGCAATCTCGCGCTCGCCCATGATCACCGTATCGGCGCCCAAACCCTTGAGATGTTCGACCTCGGCATCGGAATGGGCACGGGCGATGACGTTGATAGCGGGATTGGCGGCGCGGGCGCGGAGCACGATCTGGCCGGCTTCGAAGGCATTGGGGATCGCAAGGATCAGCCGGCTGGCGCCCTCGGGATTGGCGGCGGCGAACACTTCGGCATTGGCCGCATTGCCGGCGACGGTCTCGACGCTGTCCGCTTTCAGCTTCGCCAGCGTCTTGTCGGCGTCCTCGATGACCAGGAAGGGCATTGCCGCGCCTTTCAGCGCCGAGCCGACCAGGCCACCGACACGGCCGTAGCCGATCAGGATGGCATGGCCGGTGAGTGTCGTCTTTGGCGGCGGCCCGTCCTCCTTTTTCGCCGCTGCCGCGACAGAGGCCACCTGGCCCGGCTCCGTCGCCGGACCAACCGGTTTTGCCTCGACCGGTGGTGCCGTCCTGGCGGCGCGCCGTTCCAGCCACGGCTTCATCCAGTCGATGGCCAGGAACATCAGCGGGTTGAGGACAATCGACAGGATCGCACCGGCCAGAATGAGGTCGCGGCCCTGTTCCGGCAGCAGCTTCAGCCCGACGCCGAGTTCAGCCAGGATGAAGGAGAACTCGCCGATCTGGGCGAGGCTTGCCGAGATTATCAGCGCCGTGGCGATGGGATAGCCGAAGGCAACAACGATGGCGAACGCGGCCAGTGATTTGCCGATGACGATGATGGCGAGCGTCGCCAGGATCGGCCAACCATTGCTGATCAGGCTGAACGGGTCGAACAGCATGCCGACTGAGACGAAGAACAGCACGGAGAAGGCATCGCGCAGCGGCAGCGATTCTTCCGCCGCGCGGTGGCTGAGTTCGGATTCGCTCATGATCATGCCGGCGAAGAAGGCGCCCAGCGCCAGCGAGACACCGAACAGTTTGGCCGCACCGAAGGCGACGCCGAGCGCGATGGCCAGAACCGCCAGCCGGAACAGTTCGCGCGAGCCGGTATGGGCGACATAGTGCAGGATCCAGGGAATGACCCGGCGGCCGACCACCAGCATGACGATGACGAAAGCGGTGACCTTGGCCAGCGTGATGCCGACGACGCCCCAGATGCCGTAGCTGGCCGGCAGCGACAGCAGGCCGCTGGCATGGGCGTCGGCCTGCTCCTGGCCGCCGAGCACGCCAGCGAGCGCCGGCAGCAGCACCAGCGCCAGCACCATGGCCAGATCCTCGACGATCAGCCAGCCGACGGCGATGCGGCCGCGCTCGGTCTCGATCATCCGCCGTTCCTGCAGGGCACGCAGCAGCACCACGGTCGAGGCGACCGACAACGCCAGGCCGAACACCAGCCCCGCGCCCATCGACCAGCCGAGCATCCAGGCAAGACCAGCGCCAAGCGCGGTGGCAAAGCCGATCTGGACGATGGCGCCCGGCACGGCGATGGCACGCACCGACAGCAGATCCTTGAGCGAGAAGTGCAGCCCGACGCCGAACATCAGCAAGATGACGCCGATTTCGGCCAGTTCGTTGGCAAGCCCGGCATCGGCGACGAAGCCGGGCGTGTTCGGCCCGACCAGCACGCCGGCTATGAGATAACCGACCAGGGGCGGAATGCGGAAGCGGTTGGCGAGAGCCCCGAAGACGAAAGCCAGCCCCAGACCGGCGACGATGGTGGCGATAAGGGGCGTGTCATGCGGCATTGTCTATGGAGCGCCTTTCAAGTCAGCGATGTTGGATGAGCGCCGCCCAAGGCCGCCGCCTGTTTGCAATATGATGGATGGTATGTCGGCGATGCAACCCGCAAAGCCGTGAAATCGACGGCGCTGCCGCGAAAATTTGACCGGCGGCTGAGAAAGCTGCCGGCCGGATCGGAATTTGTGCGGAGCTATTCGTCTCGATTCGTCAGGGCCGATCGATGATCAGGCTGCCCGCAGCAAGGCCTCGATTTCCGGTATGGCATGGTTGGTCAATGTCTTGGGAATTTCGGCGGTCACCTTGTCCCCGACCTCCTTGTGCAGCTTTTTGCGCATTGTCCCAAGCACCACCGGCGGCGCGACGAGCACGATCTCGCTGAACTCGCCGTCATGCGCGAGCTTGTAGAGCCGGGCGGCGATTTCATCGGCAAAACGCTCCTTGCCGATGCGGTGCCAGTCCGTATCCTCGACTGCGCTGCGGTGTAAGGAGGGACCATCACTGTATCGGCCGGGGCTGTCACTGCCTTGCTCGCGGGTGGGCGGGTTGTCCTGCTGCATTTCCTGCACCACTTCGAGATTCGGATATTTGTTGTCACCGGCGTTCCTGAGGAAAAGCGCCTTCTCGCCATCGGCCACGATCACCCAGATACCGTGCTTGAGTATGATTGTGTTCATGATGACAGGGCTCCTTTTTAGCCGCGTGGCGACCTTTAGTTGGCATTCCGCAGCCGGATTTCGATCCGACATGACGGGCCTTTTGAGAACGCACCTCGAGCCGGTAATGTTCCAGTCGGCAGCCACGTCGGCGTCGGACATTCTGGCTATCCCGAGGTCGCGACTTTAATCTACTAACTTGGTAGAATTTAGAAAAAACAGTTTTGCGGCTTTTCTCGCCGGGCGCTAAAAGAGCCACAAATCAAGGCCTGCGACAGCAGCTTGAATCCGCTCTATCTGTAAATGAGAAATATTTTTCTCTTGGCCGGGATGCTTTCAGAAAAGCAATTGCATCCCGATAAGGGATGCGCGAGTGCGTTCCTTCTGGTTTCTCGCGCTCGCGCGTAGAACTGCAAGCTCATTGAGGATTCCGCTCGCGTCCATGTCGCACACTGCTCCCAAGCTCAACGCCTTCCCCGTGTTCATGCGGGTTGAGGGCGAAGCTGTGGCCATCGTCGGGGGCGGCGAAGAGGCGCTGGCCAAGGCGCGGCTGATCGGACAGTCGAGCGCGCTCCTGCGGATCGTCGCGGAACACGCCGAGCCCGACCTGCTCGCCTTCGTCGCCCAGGCCGGCGCGACGCATTTTGCCGCGGCTTACGAGGCGTCGCAGCTCGAAGGCGCGGTCATGGTGTTTGCCGCCAGCGGCGACGAGGAACTCGACCGCCGGGTGGCCGCGGATGCGCGCCGCCTAGGCATTCCGGTCAATGCCGTCGATCGGCCTGAGCTTTGCGATTTCTTCACCCCGGCGCTGGTCAACCGCGCGCCGGTGGCCATCGCCATCGGCACCGAGGGGGCAGGCCCGGTGCTTGCCCAGATGTTGCGCGGCCGCATCGACCGCATGCTGTCGCCGTCGCTCGGGCCGCTGGCAATTCTTGCGGCTTCGTTTCGCGGGGCTGCCGAGAAGCTGCTGCCGAGAGGCAATGCCCGCCGCCGCTTCTGGAATGATTTCTTCGCTGGCGCTCCTGCGCGCGCGGCTGAAGCCGGCCAGCTTTCGCAGGCGCATGACGCCGCCGTCGATCTTCTGCTGTCGAACACGCCCGCTTGCGGTCACATCGCGCTGGTTGGCGCCGGTCCGGGCGCCGAGGATCTATTGACCTTGCGAGCCCATCGTCTGCTGATGGAAGCCGATGTCATCGTCCATGACGCCCTTGTGCCCGAGGCGGTCGTTGCCATGGGTCGCCGCGATGCCGAGCGCCTGCCGGTCGGAAAGCGCAAGGGCTGCCACACCAAGAGCCAGGCTGAGATCAATGCGCTGCTGGTCGAGCTTGGCCGTGAAGGCAAGCGTGTCGTGCGGCTGAAGTCTGGCGATCCGCTGGTGTTCGGCCGGGCCGGCGAAGAGATGGCGGCACTTCGCGACGCCGGCATCGCCTATGAGGTGGTCCCGGGCGTCACCGCGGCCTTTGCCGCCGCCGCCGATTTCGAACTGCCGCTGACCTTGCGCGGTGTCTCCTCGTCGATGGTGTTCACCACCGGCCACGACCTCAAGGGCAATTCGCTGCCCGACTGGGCCAAGCTCGCGATTTCCGGCGCTACCGTCGCCGTCTATATGGGCCGCTCGGTGGCGGCCGAGGTTGCCGGACGGCTGATCGAGGCCGGCCTGTCGCCGGACACTGCGGTGGCCGTGGTCGAGAATGCCAGCCTCGCCAACCGGCGGCGCTTCCACGGCACGCTTGCCGACCTGCCGTCGCTGGAAGCGCGCGCCGATCTTTCCGGTCCGGTCATGACCATCATCGGCGATGCGGTCGCCGGCGCCAACTTTGAACGGTCCGAGCCGCTGGCGGCACACAGGCATGAAGGCGCGTCCAGTTCGGTCGCCGAAGGAGTTCAGCAATGAAGATACTGACCGCCAACCGCCTCACCGACGGCATCGCCGTCTGGTACGCCGATGGCGGCTGGGCCGAGACGGTGGATCATGCCGACCTCGCCCATGACAAGGCAGCCGATGACAGGCTCGAGGCGATCGGCGCCAAGGCCTATGCCGCCAACGAAGTGGTCGACGTCAATTTGATCGACGCCGAAGTCGTCAACGGCGTCGTCCAACCGGTGCGGCTGCGCGAGAAGATCCGCGCCGCCGGCCCGACCATCCGCAACGATCTCGGCAAGCAGGCTGCGCGGGCAGTATAACCAAGACACCAGGCATGGGCGGACGCGCCCTGAAAGACCAAGCATGTACCGTTACGATGAGTTCGACCACGATTTTGTCCAGGCCCGCGTCGCCGAGTTCAGCGACCAGGTGCAGCGCCGTCTTGCCGGCGAGATCACCGAGGACCAGTTCCGGCCATTGAGGCTGATGAACGGCGTCTATCTGCAGCTGCATGCCTACATGCTGCGCATCGCGGTGCCCTATGGCACGCTGAACGGCAAGCAGCTGCGCATGCTCGGCCACATCGCCCGCAAATACGACAAGGGCTACGGCCATTTCACCACGCGCCAGAACATCCAGTTCAACTGGCCGGCGCTGTCGGACATTCCGGCGATCCTGGCCGATCTCGCAAGCGTCGAGATGCACGCCATCCAGACCAGCGGCAATTGCATCCGCAACGTCACCGCCGACCATTTCGCCGGCGCTGCCGCCGACGAGGTCGCCGATCCGCGTCCCTACGCGGAAATCCTGCGCCAGTGGTCGTCGGTGCATCCGGAATTCTCGTTCCTGCCGCGCAAGTTCAAGATCGCGGTGACGGGGGCCGAGCGCGACCGCGCCGCCATCCAGACCCACGACATCGGCCTGCACCTGAGGAAGAACGCCGCCGGCGAACTCGGTTTCGCCGTCTATATCGGCGGCGGCCAGGGCCGCACGCCAATGGTTGCCCGCAAGATTCGCGACTTCCTGCCGGAAGCCGACCTTTTGTCCTACTGCACGGCGATCCTGCGCGTTTACAACCTCTATGGCCGCCGCGACAACAAGTACAAGGCGCGCATCAAGATCCTCGTCCATGAGACCGGCGTCGAGGAGATCACCCGCCAAATCGAGGCCGAGTGGCAAGAGTTGAAAGACGCCCAGCTGAAGCTGCCGGAAGCCGATATCCGCGCCATCGAGGCCTATTTCGCGCCACCGGCACTCGCTGAGCGGCTGGAAGGCGACCAGGCGGTCAAGCTGGCGCGGCTCGATTCCAAGGGGTTCTCGGAGTGGCTCGACCAGAATGTCGTGACGCACCGCCATCCCGATTATGCGGCGGTGACGATCTCGCTGAAGGGCATCGGCGAGGTGCCCGGCGACGCCTCGGACAGCCAGATGGACGCAATTGCCGACATCGCCGAGACATATGGCTTTGACGAGCTGCGTGTCAGCCATGAGCAGAACCTGATCCTGCCGCATGTGGCCCGCGCCGACCTCAAGGCGGTCTATGATGCGCTGGTCGGCATCGGCCTGGCCACGGCCAATTCCAACCTGATATCGGACATCATCGCTTGCCCGGGCCTCGACTACTGCGCGCTGGCCACGGCGCGCTCGATCCCAATCGCGCAGGAAATCTCGCGCCGCTTCGCCTCGCTTGAGCGGCAGCGCGAGATCGGCGAACTGAAGCTGAAGATCTCCGGCTGCATCAACGCCTGCGGTCATCACCATGTCGGCCACATCGGCATCCTCGGCGTCGAGAAGAAGGGCTCCGAACTCTATCAGGTGACGCTGGGCGGCTCGGCCGACGAGAACACCTCGGTCGGCGAGATCATCGGCCGCGGCTTCTCTTCGGAAGAGATCACCGACGCCATCGAACAGATCGTCGAGACCTATCTCGGCCTTCGGCTCGACCCACAAGAGAAATTCATCGACGCCTACCGCCGAGTCGGTCCCGCGCCGTTCAAGGAGGCGCTCTATGCTGGCGAAGCCAAGGCCGCTTGACCGTATTGGAGACGTCGATGACGGCATCGCCGCCAAAGCGGCAGGGCTCGATGCGCTCTATGGTCATCTGAAGCCGCTCGAGATCATCGAACGCTCGGCCCGCGAACTGTTCCTCGACGAGATCGCGGCGGTGTCGTCGTTCGGCGCGGATTCGGCCGTGCTGCTGCACATGATCGCCAAGATCGACCGGACGCTGCCGGTCATCTTCCTCGACACCGGCAAGCATTTCGAGGAGACGCTCGGCTATCGCGATGCGCTTGCCGCCGATTTCGGGCTGACCAACATAAGGGTGATCAAACCCGAGGAAGCAGCACTCGAACGGATCGATCCGACGGGCAATCTGCACCAAAGCGATACCGATGCCTGCTGCGACGTGCGCAAGGTGGAGCCGCTGGCGCGCGGTGTCGCGCCATTTCGTGCCTGGCTCACTGGCCGCAAGCGTTTTCAGGCCGCGACGCGGGCAGCGCTGCCGGTGTTCGAGGCGGTCGGGCCGCGTATCCGCATCAATCCGCTGGCGCATTGGACGACATCGGACCAGGCCGACTATATGCGCGCGCATGCGCTGCGCGAAAATCCGCTGGTCGCTTATGGCTATCTGTCGATCGGCTGCTTCCCGTGCACGCAGCCGGTGCAGCCGGGCGAGGACGCGCGCAGCGGCCGCTGGGCCGGTCATGCCAAGACCGAGTGCGGCATTCACCTGTCGGGGCTGGAGAAGTCGCTGACCGACGCATCCCTTTAGGATATGCTGATATTCAGGTGGGGCTGGCCTGCAAACGGCGGCTTCCTGCGCTTCCGGTGCTCACGTACTTCAAGTACGCTCCGCTCCGGTTCTCGGAAGCCGCCATTTTCGGCGCAGCCTGACCTGAATCTCAACACATCCTTGGTTCGTTTGACTGTTTAGGAACTTTTTGATGACTGGACCGACGACACCGGAGACCCGGCTCTGGACCCCTGCGGGTTTTCAGGAGGATGAGTGGACGCATGCCGAAAGCGCCGATGCGCTGTCCGGCAACGGCCGCTTTATCCTGCCGTTGCAAGTCTTCCTCGATCTCGATCCGGAGGTGCGCCGCTCGGCCAAGGAACGGCTCGGCGTCTTGCTGCAGCCGGGTGATCAGCTCGAGAAGATCGCCGACCTGCTCGACCAGCTGTCGCTGGTGGCGCTGGCCTTTCCGGCCTTCAGCGACGGCCGCTCCTTCTCCAAGGGAGAACTGCTGCGCGGCCGCTACCATTTCGAAGGTGCCGTTCGCGCCACGGGCCAGGTACTGGTCGACCAACTGCCGCATATGCTGCGCCTGGGCTTCGACGAGTTCGAGATATCGAACCCCGTGCTGTTGAAGCGCCTGGAGGAGGGCCGCATCGGCGGATTGGGGCTCTACTACCAGCCAGCCGCCGTGCCGGAACCAAAAGGCCCGAAATACTCCTGGCGGCGCGTTCGCAGCGGCTGACGTTGCGGTAATTCCGCGCGTCTTTACAACGCCCCCTGTTCAAGCCTTCTCTTGAGCTTCCGGATGGAAAATCCGGAATGATCGGGGAGGGGTCTTCATGCGTTACGACTATGTCATAGCCGGCGGTGGGTCCGCCGGCTGTGCGCTTGCCGCACGGCTTTCGGAAGATCCCTCGAAAACGGTCTGCCTGATCGAAGCTGGCGGTGAGGGCAGGGATATGCTGATCCGCGCTCCGGCTGGCATTATCGGTATGCTTTCCGGCCGGCCCAGGATCAACAACTGGGCCTTCGAAACCGTGCCGCAGCAAGGTCTTGGCGGCCGCAAGGGCTACCAGCCGCGCGGCAAGGCGCTGGGCGGCTCCAGCGCCATCAATGCGATGCTCTATGTCAGGGGCCATCGCAGCGACTATGACGAATGGGCCGATCTGGGCTGTGAGGGCTGGTCGTGGGATGAGGTTCTGCCCTATTTCCGGCGCGCCGAAGGCAATGAGCGCGGCACTGATGCCCTGCACGGCGGGGACGGCCCGCTGAAAGTGTCGAACCAGCGCTCGCCGAGGCCAATCGCCAAGGCCTTCATAGAGGCTTGTGCCGAAAACCAGATTCGCGCCTCGGACGATTTCAACGGACCGGAACAAGAGGGCGCCGGCTATTTCCAGGTGACCCAATTTGCCGGTGGCGCCCGCAATGGCGAGCGCTGTTCGACTGCCGCCGCCTATCTCCATCCGGTGATGCAGCGGACCAATCTGACCGTGATCACGCGGGCGCACGCCACAGGCATCGTCCTTGACGGCAAGCGGGCCACCGGTATCCGCTACCGGACACGCAAAGGCGAGGCAGTGGCGCAGGCGTCGTGCGAGGTGATCCTGTGTGGCGGTGCCTTCGGTTCGCCGCAGCTTTTGTTGCTGTCGGGTATCGGCCCGGCGGCCGAACTTGCCGTGCATGGCATTCCCGTCGTCCACGAATTGCCGGGCGTCGGCAAGAACCTGCAGGACCACCTCGATTTCATCGTCGGCTGGAGATCGAAGGACACCGATATGCTTGGCATGAGCCCGCGCGGCGCGTTGGGTTTCCTACGGCATATCGCGCAGTGGCGGCGGGATGGGACCGGGCTGGTCGCCTCGCCGGCGGCCGAGAGCGGCGCTTTCGTCAAATCCGACCCGGCGCTTGAGCGCCCTGACCTGCAGCTGCAATTCGTCATCGGGCTGGTCGAAAACCATGCGCGCACGCTGCACTACGGCTTCGGCTTCTCCTGTCATGTCTGCATATTGCGGCCGCACTCGCGTGGCGAGGTTGGGCTGGCCAGCGCCGATCCACTTGCCGCGCCGCGCATCGATCCGCGCTTTCTCAGCGACCAGCGCGATGCGGAGCTGCTGTTGAAAGGCGTGAGGATCACCCGGCAGGTGCTGGCTTCACCGGCGCTGACGCGCTACCGGCACAAGGAAATGCACATCGCCGGCGAGCCAAGCGATGCCGATCTGATGACCCATATCCGCACCCGCGCCGACACAGTCTATCACCCGGTCGGCTCCTGTCGGATGGGGGTAGACGAGATGGCGGTGGTCGATCCGCAACTCAAGGTGCGCGGGCTTGAAGCCTTGCGTGTCGTGGACGCCTCGGTGATGCCGACACTGATTGGTGGCAACACCAATGCGCCAACCATCATGATCGCCGAAAAGGCCGCCGACATGATCAGGGCTGCCTGATAGGAGCTCCAGGCCGCGGTGCCTATAGACTGGCGGTCGTTTTGTTTTTCTTGGTTTGACGCAATTGCCTCAGGGAAACGCTACGCGCTTTCCCTGGAAACCGTTCACACCTCTGCTGGAATTGCTTAAGCCGCCGCCCGTGCCTCGCGGAACGACACCAGCTTGCGGCGGTTCTCGTCCCACAACGCCAGTTTAACGCAGCGCAGGCTTTCCAGCAGCGTGACACGGCCGATGTCGCGCAGCTCGGGATAATCCCGCAGCACTTCCTGCAACCGGTAGCACGGCACCTTGGCGGAGAGGTGATGGACGTGATGGACACCGATGTTGCCGGTGAACCAGTTCAGCACCGGCGGGAGGTCGTAATAGGACGATCCGTGCAAGGCAGCGTGCTGGAATTCCCAGTCGACATCCTTCGCCCATTCCGTTTCCTCGAACTGGTGCTGGACATAGAACAGCCAGATGCCGGCCGAACCGGCGAGGATGACGATCGGCAGGTGGACCACCAGGAACGCGCCGGGACCGACGAACCAAATGAGGATGGCTGCTGCGACCGCGATGCCAAGATTGGTGGTCATCGACGACACCCAAGGGGTCAGGCCGCCGCGCATCATGCCGACGGGCAGCCTTTGCTCGAAGATGAACAGCCAGATCGGACCGAGCCCGAACATCACCAGCGGGTGGCGATAGAGACGATAGGCAAGGCGGCCTCGCCACGACATCTGCCGGTATTCTGCAACGGTCAGCGTCCGGATGTCGCCCATGCCGCGTTCGTCAAGATTGCCGGCGCTGGCGTGGTGGGTCGCGTGGGCGCGCCGCCAGCAATCGTAGGGCGTCAGCGTCAGGATGCCGAGCGCGCGGCCGATCCAGTCGTCCGCGTAGCGATTGGCGAAGAAGGAGCCGTGGCCGCAATCGTGCTGGATCATGAAGATGCGCACCAGAAACCCGGCCGCGGGAAGGATGAGGATCAGTCCCCACCAATGGCCATAGGCATAGGCCGCCGAGGACAGGCCCCAGAGTATGGCGAATGGAATGAGAGTGATGGCGAGTTCGACGGTGCTGCGCCGCCTGTCAGGCTTCTTGTAGCGGGCGAGAATCTTCAGCCAGGCGCGCTTGCTGTTGGCGACCGTCTCAGGGGAAATCATGTTCATCAGGAAGCATAGGCGGGGTGCCTCGCCGCCGCAAGGCGACATCACGCAAAATTACTGTGCGTAATTGTCGCGTGGCCCGGCGGTCGAGCCAGCCAACCGCCGGTTCGACCTGCTGATGATTCTGAGCGTCGGTTTTCCGCTGAGGTCGATCGCTATTCGCGATCGAGGATGGGACAGCCGCGCTCGGTGCCAAAAGTCACGCGCACGCGGTCGCCACCCTGTCTCCCGCGGACTGTGATCTCCCGGCGGCCGACGGACTCTATCCTTGCGCGGCGGATGCCCATTCGGTCTGCCTTGTCGAGGGCCCGGTCCTCCGTGCAGCCTCGTTGACGGCGGTCGCGCCGGTCGTCGCGACGGGGGCCTTCGCAATCGTCATAGGCGGGGTCGCAATCTTCCATGAGCTTCAGCCGCGGGCCATGTTTGCCCAATTGCAGCTGCAGATTGTCTGCTTGTGCCGGAAAAGCCGCCAAGGTGATGGCGCCGAGGCCGACAAGCGCCATCAGCGATGAGGTGATCGAAACCTTGCGCACTACGTCCTCCATTTTGAACCACAACACATCTATCCTTAGATGGTTCGGCTCTCCCCGGCTATTGCCGATAGGAGGTTTGCTGCCAAGATCGATTGTTGCGTTACCGCCGGCGCCAGCCGATGTCACCGCGCTCCGCCCCATCGAGGCGGTCGAGCAGTTCTCTGAGCCGGTCGGGAATGTCGGCCTCGGTGCGGAAGGCCGGCAAGGTGCGTAGAAAGCGGGTCACCGCCTCGGCACCCAACTGGCGCCTGACCTCGATGGCCAGCCCTTCTGCCTTTTCGCCCGTGTTGCGGGTCATCGTCTCAAAATCCTGTGTCGGCTTCGAAACTCCTCCAGCAAGGGAATGGTTCCCCCATCCTGCCTGTGGGGCAAGCAAAGCCGGCAGTTAAGGTAAAATTTGAATTAAAATCGAAATGCCTTGCCTGCCATTGTCCGGCCTTGGCCGGTGGCTTCCATAATCGCTTACCCCTTGATTTTTGGCTGCCAAACATCGATATCGGGCACAAAATCCACATCATTCGAGATTGACGGGAAACGGCGATGAGCGACCAGGCAAAAGACGAACGCGCGCCCGATGAAGTCGAGGCGACCGAGCCCGCAGCCGAGCGCACGGAAGGCAGCACCGTCGGCGACTATGAAGCCCTTGTCCGGCTGCTGAAGGAAAATGAAGAGCTGAAGGACCGCGCGCTGCGCGTGGCGGCCGAGATGGAAAACCTGCGTCGCCGCACGGCGCGCGATGTTCACGATGCGCGCACCTACGCGGTCGCGAATTTCGCCCGCGACATGCTTTCGGTGTCGGACAATCTGCGCCGCGCGCTGGATGCGATTCCCGCCGAGGCCAAGGCATCGGGTGACGCCGGCTTCAAGGCGCTGATCGAAGGCGTCGACCTCACCGAGCGCGCCATGCTGTCGGCGCTGGAACGGCATGGGGTCAAGAAGCTCGCGCCGGAAGGCGAGAAGTTCGATCCCAATTTCCACCAGGCGATGTTCGAAGTGCCCAATCCGGACGTCCCGGCCAACACCGTGGTCCAGGTCGTGCAGCCGGGCTATTCGATCGGCGACCGCGTGCTGCGCCCGGCTATGGTCGGCGTCGCCAAAGGCGGTCCGAAGTTTGCCGCCGCTGAAGCGGCGGTCGAGCCGGGGCCGGTAAACGAGCAGGCTGAGAAAGATGCATAGTTAGGGGAGTAGGGGAGTAGGGCAGTAGGGCAGTAGGGAAAAGGGCAATCGCACCTTCCGTGCGGCTTCGTGCTAAACATACTGCCCTACTGCCCTACTGCCCTATTCCCTTACTCCCCTGGCCTGCAATGAACCCCATCGCGCTTCTCGACTATGCCGGTGTCGCCGTCTTCGCGGCGACCGGAGCGCTTGCGGCTTCGCGCAAGCAGCTCGACATTATCGGCTTCCTGTTCCTGGCCAGCGTCACCGGGATAGGTGGCGGCACGCTTCGCGACGTCATCCTCAACCTGCCGGTTTTCTGGGTCGCCAACTCCGGCTATGTGCTGGTCTGCGCCGCGGTTGCGGTGCTGGTCTTCTTCAGCGCGCATCGTGTCGAATCGCGCTGGAAATGGCTGCTCTGGCTCGACGCCATCGGGCTCGCTGCTTTTTCGGTGATGGGCGCGGCCAAGGGGCTTGCGATTACCGGTTCGCCGGTCGTCTCCGTCATCACCGGCGTGCTCACCGCCACTTTCGGCGGCATTCTGCGCGATCTCCTTGCCGGCGAGCCATCGGTGCTGCTCAGGCCCGAAATCTATGTCACGGCGGCCCTTGCAGGTGCCGGCCTTTACACGCTTGGCGATCTTGCCGGACTGCCGCCGCTCGCCTCGGACCTTGCCGGTTTTGCGGCGGCGTTCCTTGTGCGTGGCGGCGCGCTCAAATTCGGCTGGTCGTTTCCGTCCTACAAGAGCCGGCCCGGCAGGCGGCCGGAAGATATTTTGTGAAAAGGAAGCGAATAGCGAATAGGGGTTGAACGAGATAGCTCCCGCTACTTTCTATTCGCTAGCCTCACGCAGCGAAGCGCTGGGCTTCGCCGCCATAATAGTTGACGTAGCGTGCGCCGATCTCCTTGACCGGCATCACGACGAACACATCGACCGTCGAGAATTCGCGATCGATGACGCAGCCATCGCCGATGCGGGCGCCGACGCGCAGATAGCCCTTGACCAGAGGCGGCATCGCGGCGATCGCCGCCTTGGCATTGACCGCCTCGATCGGCATCAGGTCCATCGAGCAGTAGCGCCCGGAGACCGCGCGCACGTCCCAGGCCGAATTGGTGCGGCAGTGGTGGGCGAGGTAGGTGAGCGCCTCGGCATGCGCCGCCGGCACGGTGCCGTGAAAGGAAGCGCAACCGGTCATCACACCGATTTCATAATGGTTGATGTAAGCCCAGATGCCTTGCCACAACGCTTCGATGGTGCGCTTCGAGCGGTATTCCGGCAAGACGCAGGAGCGGCCGAGTTCAAGGAAACGCTGGCCGGGGTGACGGGCAATGAGCTTGGTCAGCTCGAATTCACCTTCGGAATAGAAACCGCCGGCCGTGGCCGCGATTTCTTGCCGCAGAAGCCGATATGTGCCGACGATACGGCGATGTTCGGGACCGGAAAGCGTGGTGTCCAAAACCAGCAGATGGTCGCAGAGTGGATCGAACCGGTCGGCGTCACGGCGGTCATGGGCCTGGAACAGGTCCTTCCTGGCGCCAAGTTCGTCGTAGAACACCCGGTAGCGCACTTCCTGCGCGGCCGCGATCTCGGCCTCGTTGCGAGCGAGCCGCACTTCAAGATTGCCTATACGGCCCAGTGCCGCGCCCTTTATGACGGAATCGACGTTACGTCCGGCAAGCAAGGCGCTGCTGGCGTTCGGCCGAGTGTCACATTCCGGCATAACTGTATGCACGAGTGATTCTCCTTCGAGCCATCCCTCTTGGCACGGGGATACGGTGTAGGTGCAACAGGATTGTGACAGTACCGTGATACGACGTCGTGGGCAATACTTCGTCGGCTGGCGAATACGATCAACCGGCTACGTTTAAGTGATCGCCCGGTGCGGAATGGGCGGTGGAAAGCTCAGGCCGCGACGACCTGGCCCTCGACGGCATTGACCAGCGCCTCGGGGTCGAGCGGCTTGGTGACAAAGCCGCTGGCTCCATGGGCCAACACCGCATGGCGGGTCTTTTCCTGGCTGTCGGCCGACAGCACCATGATCGGCACCGGCCGCACGGCACTTTCTTCCTCATGGCGGCGGATGGCGGCAATCGCGTCCAGCCCGTCCATGACCGGCATGTGCAGATCCATCAAGACCACGTCGAAGCGGTCCTTGTGCGCGGCGCCGGTGACAGCCTCGACGGCCGCCTTGCCGTTGCCGACCACCCTGACGCGATGCCCGGCCTTCAGCAGCGTGGCGCGGGCCAGCATGGCATTGATGTCATTGTCCTCGGCGATCAGCACCGACAGGCCGCGCTGGCGGTTGCCGACGGCGCGCAGTGTCGGCGCGCCGCGCTTTTCCGGCTGCGGCGGGCCGAGGCTCGGAGCATGGCTGCTCAACAGTACACGCAAAAGTGTTCCGCCGCGCACCGGCCTGGCCAGGAAGGTTGCGTAGCCGCTGGCGCGGAACTCGCCAAGCATGCCGCGATCTGTCGGCGCGATCAGCGTGATCGCCTCACAGTCGGAGAAACCGCTCTGGCGCAGGCGCTTGAGCAGCCTTCCGTCGCCTTCCTCCATCGCTGCATCGACCAGGATCGCGTCGCAGCCGGCGGCGAAAGGCGCGGCCTGTGCGGCGGTGGTGGCGATGTCGACCGCGCCACCGTTGGCACGGATGGTGCGGGCGATGGCGTCGGCCTCGACGGCGTTCTTCGACAGGATCACCACGCGTCTGCCCGAGAGAGCATTCTGGCGGCCCTGCGGCGCTTCGGTGGCCGCTGTCGCAGGGATTTCGAAGACGAACTCGGATCCCTGGCCGAGCCGGCTGGATACCGAGATCGTGCCACCCATGGCGGCCACCAGGCGCCTGGAGATGGCAAGGCCGAGGCCGGCCCCGCCATGTGTGCGTGTCGACGTGCCGTCGGCCTGCTCGAACTCCTCGAAAATGCGCTCCAGGTCGGCATCATGCAGGCCCGGACCGGTATCGGCGATGGTAAAGCATATGCGGTCGCTGGTTTCGGTGCGTGCGCGTGCAATGCTCACCAGCACGCCGCCGCTGTCGGTGAACTTGATGGCGTTGCCGATGAGGTTGAGAAGCACCTGCCTGACCTTGCCTGGATCGGCGGTGATCAATTGCGGCACGTCGGGTTCGACATGACAACCCAGCCCGATATCCTTGGCGAAGGCGCGCGCCGCCAGCAATTCGATGATGTTGTCGGCGATCTCGCGCACCGACATCGGCTGCGGCTCCGGGTCGAAACGCCCGGCTTCGATCTTGGAATAGTCGAGAAGATCCTCGATCAGGGCAAGCAATGCGCTGGCTGAGGTCGAGACGGCGCCGACATAGGTCTGCTGCTCCGGCGACAGGCTGGTGTCGGCGAGCAACCTGGCCATGCCCATGATGCCGTTCATCGGGGTGCGGATTTCATGGCTGACGGTGGCGAGGAAACGCGATTTGGCCTGGCTGGCATATTCGGCCCGTTCGCGTGCGGTGATCAGCGAGGACTCGGCGCGTTTGCGGGCGGTGATGTCGCGGGCGATGGCGCGGTGCGAAACCGCGCCACTGTCCTTGTCGCGCACCGACAGTTCGATCCAGGAGAACCAGCGCTGCCCGCTCGGCGTGCTGATAGAGACATCGGTGGAACTCAGGCACTCATGGTCGGAAAAGGCGGCATCGGGAACCATGCCGACCTCGATGCCGAGTTCCGCCAGGGTCTTGCCGGCAAGATCGCGCTGGTCGATCTCGACGAGATCGGCGAAGACCTTGTTGGCATAGACGATGTAGCCGTCGCGGTCGCGATGGATGACAAGATCGCCAAGCGCGTCGATCAGGCCGCGAAAGCGCTCATCGCTCTCCTGCATCTCCCACATGCGGTCGGCCAGCGTCTCGATCTCGGCGCGGCTGCGGGCCGTGGTTTCGTCAAGAAGGGCGGCGGTGCGATGTTCGCTCCGCCTGGCGCGCAGATGCATGGCAAGGCCGGCTAGGCCGGTTGCGAGCAATGCAACGCTGATGAACATCGGTGCCCCGGTCAGGTGCGCCAGCCCGGCCATCACCACGATGGCGACGAATGTCAGAAAGGACAGGCCTTCGCGCCTGGAGAATTCCGGCTCGGGCACCAGCGGCGGCGCGGCGACGAAGCGCCGCGTCGACGCCGGCGGGAGCACCGCATCGACATCGTCGCCAGTGTCCGCCTGTTGGCTGCCGGATTGCGCGATCATGCGAAATTCTTGCCAGACAGAGCTTATGGAAAATTGCGGCGGATCGTTCCAATTTTAGCGGATGAGCGCTTTTTGCCGAGGCGCGGCGGGTTTGCCACCAGATCTGGCGATTGCATCCGCCCTTCCGGCAGTTGGGCGGAGTCACATATCCACGACGACGCGGCCGCGGATCTTGCCCTCGACGATATCGCGCGCGGCATCGACGATGCCGTCGAACCCGATGGTGCTGGACAGGCTGGCGAGCTTCTGCAGATCGAGGTCGGTGCCGATGCGGCGCCATGCCTCGAGGCGGACTGCTTTCGGCGCCATCACTGAATCGATGCCGAGCAATGAGACACCGCGCAGGATGAAGGGCGCGACGCTGGCCGGCAGGTCCATGCCGCCGGCCAGGCCGCAGGCGGCGACCGCGCCGCCATAGGAGGTCATCGAGAGCACATTGGCCAGCGTGTGGCTGCCGACAGCGTCGATGCCGCCCGCCCAGCGCTCCTTGGCCAGCGGCTTGGCCGGCTGGGCAAGCTCCTCGCGCGAGATCACCTCGGCGGCGCCAAGGTCCATCAGAAAGGGGCTTTCGGCATTGCGGCCGGTGGAAGCAATGACATGGTAGCCGAGGCTGGACAGGATGGAGACCGCGACCGAGCCGACGCCGCCGGCTGCCCCCGTCACCACCACCGGGCCGCGATCGGGCAGGATGCCGTGCCGCTCCAGGGCCATGACACAGAGCATGGCGGTATATCCTGCGGTGCCGACGGCCATCGCGTCATGCGGGCTGATGCCTTGCGGCAGCGGCACCAGCCAGTCGCCCTTGACGCGGGCACGGCCTGCATAGGCACCGAAATGGGTTTCGCCGACGCCCCAGCCATTCAGCACGACCTTGTCTCCGGCGCGCCAGTCGGGATGCGAGGACGAAATGACGGTGCCGGCGAAATCGATGCCCGGCACCAGCGGCCAGCGGCGGATCACCGGCGCCTTGCCTGTGATCGCCAAGCCATCCTTGTAGTTCACCGTCGTTGCCTCGACCGCGACGGTGACATCGCCTTCCATCAGGTCGGCCTCGGTGAGATCGGTCACGGCGACCGACTGCTTTTTCTCGGCGTCACGCGAAACGAGGATGGCTTTGAAGGTTTCGGACATGTCTTTCTCCGCGATCTTGACGACATGAACTGTGCGGCGATGGCCGCACGGGGTCAATCCTTGGAAGGACTGGCTTTGGGTTCGCGCCGCCAGCCGACCAGCTCGTCGAAGACGACCAACGCCGCGCCAACCGAAATGAAGGCGTCGGCAAGGTTGAAGACGGCGAAGGACCAGACCGGCGTGTGGAACAGGATGTAGTCGATGACGTGGCCGTAGACGGCGCGGTCGATCAGATTGCCGAGCGCGCCGCCGACGATCAGCGCAAAGCCGGTGCGGGCAAGGATCTGGGACGGCGCGATCCGTGTCGCCAGGAACAGCACGAAAGCAACGACGGCGAGCGAAATGACGATCAGCCCGGTGTCGCCGAAGGACGAGAACATCGAGAAGGCGATGCCGGTATTGTAGGTGCGAAACAGCGCCAGGAAGGGCAGCAGATCAACCTTCTCCTGAAAAGGCAGATCGGCCTCGACCAGGTATTTTATCCACTGGTCGAGCGCGATGGCCGCGACGACGAGCAATGCGTAGGGAGACCATGATCTCACGGGCAGGCAACCTTCATTGCTGGTCCAGGATTGGCTCGAGCTTCAGCGCGCCGCGCCGGATCTCGAACAGCATGATGCCGGTGGCAACGGCCAGATTGAGCGAATCGGCACGGCCCGCTTGCGGAATCCTGAGCAGCCTGTCGCAACTCGCAGCCAGGCTTTCGGGCAGTCCCTGCTGCTCGTTGCCCATCATCAGCAGCACGGGCCCGCGGGAAAAATCGACCGAGCGGTAGTCGACGGCGCCTTTCAGGTGGGTTCCGGCGACGAGGCCTGAAAACCCGCCTCGCCAGGCGAGGAAAGCCTCGGTTGTCGCCTTCGCCACCGGCACGGCAAAGATCGAACCCATGGTGGCACGCACCGTCTCCACGGAGAATGGATCAGTGGTATCGCCGACCAGGATGACGCCTTTGGCGCCGACGGCATCGACGGTGCGGATGACAGTGCCGAGATTGCCGGGGTCGCGCACCCGGTCGAGCGCCACCCAGACGTCGCCATTGTCAGCGCGGACATCCTTCAAGGCGAGGAATTTTTGCGAAAAGACGCCGACCACCATTTGCGGGTTGTCGCGACGGGTGATGGCGACCAGCACCTTCTCCGACACTTCGAGCACCATGCCGCCTGCCGCAACCGTGCGTGCGGCCACCTTCTCCACCGCAGCGTTGCCGCGCCCGGCCTTGGCGAAAACCAATGTCCTGATCTGCCAGCCGAGATCGAGCGCATCGATGACCAGCTTCAATCCCTCGGCCATGAAGGCGTTCTGCTGGTCGCGGAATTTCTTCTGAGCGAGCGCCTTGATGTCCTTGACCAGCGGATTGGCGAGGCTGGTGACCTCCTTCACCTGGCCGGGTGCGCCTGCATGCCGCTCGTTCATTCAGCCACCCAACGCGAAAACAATGAGGTCGATAGCGCCCGGCCGGCGGACTTTTCGCGGATGATCAGCTCACCCGATTCAACCTTGCCGCCCATACCGGCAAAGGTATCGCGCATCAGGGCGTGGATGGCGAAGAAGGAGGCGCGGATCGAATAGGCGGTCAGCACCACGGCGAGCGGCTTCGGCGTCAGGATCGCCCGGCAGAGGTCGGTCAAATCGGGCAGGTCCTCGAACAATTGCCAGACCTCGCCCTTGGGGCCACGGCCATAGGCCGGCGGGTCGAACAGAATGATATCGTAGCGGCTGCCGCGGCGCTCCTCGCGCTCGGCGAATTTGACCGCGTCGTCGACGATCCAGCGGATCGGCTTGCTGCCGAGGCCGGCCATCTCCTGGTTTTCGCGGGCCCAGCCGATCGCCTTCTTCGAGGCATCGACATGGGTGACCTCGGCACCGGCGCGAGCCGCCACCAAGGAAGCGAGACCGGTATAGCCGAACAGGTTCAGAACCTTGACCGGCCGCTTCGCCGCCGCGATCAGCCCGGCCATGTGGTCCCAGTGGGAAGCCTGCTCGGGAAAGACGCCGACATGACGAAACGAGGTGAAACGGCCGAGATAGTCGATGCCGTCATGCTTCATCGGCCAGGTCTCGCCGAGCGGCAGCTTCGGGAAACGCCAGCGGCCGATCCCCTCCTCGTCGGTGTCTCCGGTGAAGACGGCGTCGGCGCGCTCCCATTCCTTTGCCGGCAAGGCCTTTTGCCAGATCGCCTGGCCCTCTGGCCGCACGATCCGGTAGGGGCCATATTGTTCGAGCTTCTGGCCGGTGCCGCTGTCGAGCAGCGCATAATCGGCATTGGGCGCCACTTCCAGGATCACGGGAAGATGTTCAGTGGGCAGAGCGCCTTCGCGGCGGGCCAGGATGCGCGGCGCCGAGTTCGGTTCGGAACGATTTTCCGTCTTCGCCTCATGGCGCTCGCGCGGTGGCGCTTCCGGTCTGGCAGGAGCCTGGCCGGGACGCGGGCGTGACACGTCCGCCGCACTCTTGGCGGATGGATGTGGACGGTTGTCGCGGCGTTTGTCGCGAAAAGACTTCAAGCGGGGGCAACTCCGAACGGCGTGGCCGCTTTTGACATAGGGCAACCGGCTTCGCAACCAAGTCCGACAGGTCGGCCTCTCCGGTTTATGTCTGCCGGCGATGGACCAATGTCAAAGAAACAGGCAAATCTGCTCGATGTCCCGCTCCGAACGCCTACTCGACCTCATACAGTGCTTGCGCCGGCATCGCCGGCCGGTGAGCGGGCACATGCTTGCCGACGAGACGGGCGTTTCGATCCGCACGCTCTACCGCGACATCGCCACGCTGCAGGGCCAGGGCGCGCCGATCGAGGGTGAGGCGGGGTTGGGTTATGTGCTCAAGCCCGGCTTCATGCTGCCGCCGCTGATGTTCAGCGACGAGGAGATCGAAGCCATTGTGCTCGGCTCGCGCTGGGTCGCCAGGCAGCCGGACCAGCGTCTCTCGGCCGCCGCCGCCAACGCGTTGGCCAAGATCGCAGCCGTGCTGCCCGACGATCTGCGCGAGGATCTTGACGCGAGCACACTGCTGGTCGGGCCTCCTGCCGTGGCCACCGAGGGCATCGACCTTGGTCTGGTGCGGCAGGCCATCCGCAACGAGCGCAAGCTCGGCTTTCTCTACCGCGATGCCGGCGGGGCCGTGTCCCAGCGCGTCGTCTGGCCATTTGCGCTGGGCTTCTTCGACAAGGTGCGGGTGGTGGTGGCGTGGTGCGAGATGCGGCAGGATTTCCGGCATTTTCGCGCCGATCGCATCGCCGAACTCCAAGCAATGGACACGCGCTATCCGCGTCGTCGCCAGGCGCTGCTCAAGGAATGGCGAACGACGCTCGACAAGCCGCGTGGTTCGCGATGACTGCTGCCATATTCTGACAGTAGCCTATCTTATGTTCGCCAAGTCGAAACACCGAACCTTGGAGAGCAGATATGGTCACCCCGAATTTCGTCATCCTCTATGTCGACCAGCCGCAGCAGAGCGGTGCCTTCTACAGCGCGCTGCTCGGTCGTGAGCCGGTCGAAAGTTCGCCGACCTTCGTGCTGTTCGTGCTCGATGCCGGCTTCAAGCTCGGCCTGTGGTCGCGCCATACGGTGGAGCCGGCAGCCGCCACGTCAGGCGGTGGCGCCGAAATCGTGTTTGCGCTGGATACGCCCGATGCGGTCGATGCCGCCCATGCCGACTGGTCCGGGCGCGGGCTGAAGATCCTGCAGACGCCGACCGACATGGATTTCGGCCGCACTTTTGTCGCGCTCGATCCCGACAATCATCGCCTGCGCGTCTACTGGCTGTCCGACGGGGAACAGGCCAATGGGGAACAGAAATGAGCGCGTATTGGATAGCGGTGGCGTCGGCCGAGCATGTCCGGCGTGGTCGCACAGCCGGCTTCATGCAGGTCAACCACGGCAAGGCGGCACCGCTGCGTCGCGTCAAGCCGGGTGATGGCGTCGTCTACTATTCGCCGACCACTGTTTTGGGCGACAAAGACGGCCTGCAGGCTTTCACGGCGATAGGCATCGTGCGGGAAGGCGAGCCTTATCAGGGCGATATGGGCGCCGGCTTCACGCCGTTCCGCCGCGATGTGGCATGGGCCAAGGCCGAGGAAGCGCCGATCAAGCCGCTGCTCGACAGGCTGGACTTCACCGTGGCCAAGTCGAACTGGGGTTATCAGCTTCGCTTTGGCCTTTTTGAAATCGGGGATCACGATTTTCGTGTGATCGCCGAGGCGATGGGCGCCGAAATGGGTGCAACGGTAAACTAGGCCGTGAGCGCCTTGTAGACGGCAACGCCGGCGGCAAGATCCTCGAGCGCCGCTCCGACCGACTTGAACAGCGTGATCTCACCGGCGCTCTCGCGGCCCTTCTTCCGGCCGCGCGCCAATTCGTGCAGATCGGCGACGATGGCTTCCGGTTTCAGCACGCCGGAGGCCAGCGGTTGGACGATGTCGCCGGCTTCCTTGGTGGCGCCGGCGCGGGTGTCGACATAGACGCGGGCAAGCCTGATCGCATCGTCATCGCTCTCGCGCATCGTCGGCGTAAAGCCGCCGACCAGGTCGACATGGGTTCCCGGCCGCAACAATGCGCCCTTGATCAACGGCGTGGTCGTGATCGTCGCCGAGGAGACGATGTCGGCCTGCCCAAGCTCCGTATCGAGATCGCTTGCCGCGCTGGCCGCGAAGCCCTGGGCGCACAGATCGGCCGCGACTTTCTCGGCATTGGCCGGGGTGCGGTTCCAGATGCGGATGGTCTTGATGGGCCGCACGGCCGAGTGCGCCTTGGCGAGGAAGGGCGACAGCGCGCCGGCGCCGACCACAAGCAGCCGCGAGGCATCGTCGCGGGCGAGATAGGAGGCCGCGAGCGCCGAAGCACAGGCGGTGCGCCATTGTGTCAGCCGCTGGCCGTCGATCAGGGCCTCGGGTTCGCCGGTGGCGCCGTTGAGCAGAAGATAGAGCCCCATCACCGCGGGCTTGCCGATGGCATTGTTGTCGGGCGACACGGTGACGATCTTGACGCCGACGTGACCGCCGGCCGACGTGCCGGCCGCGTTGAGATCGGTCCAGGCCGGCATCAAAAGCAGTGTGGAGGCGGCACCATCGGGCCGCTCGATCGTATGATGATGCCTGACCGGCTGCACCGCACCGTCGCGAAACGCCATGCGCAGCGTCTCGACCAGTCCGGGAAAGGTCAGCGCATGGTCGACCTCTGCGGCCGAAATGGTCAGCATGAAAAACTCCGTGAGGACAAAACCGCCGATTGGCGGCTCAAGCGGTCGGCTTCGGCAATGCTGCCCCTTGGGCGGACCCCGGTGCCTGGCTTTGTGATACCGCCGGCGCACGGCTGACCGCCTGGCGCAGGTTCTCGGCTTCGACGCCGCGCTGGCGCGCCAGCTTGCGATAGCGACCCTGTTTGACCCACGTAGCCAGACTGCCGACGATCATGCCGATGGCGAGCGCCAGGAACAGGAAGATGAACAGCGGCAAAGTCAGGGTCAGCTTCGGATTGCCGGGATTGAAGGGGTCCAGCGTGAAGGCGACCAGTTCGCGGTTGGCGACAGCGAGTGCGATCAGGATGATCGCCAGGGGCACGAAGATCGCGATGAGGATGAAGCGATTGAACATGATGTTTTCCGTCGGAAGCTGGCCTGTCCGAAAGGCCGTCAGGCGCTGGCGTCGCGCCTACTTGCCGCCGTTCAGCCTTTCACGCAGTTCCTTGCCGGTCTTGAAGAACGGCACCCATTTCTCCTCGACCTCGACGGATTCGCCGGTGCGCGGATTGCGTCCGGTGCGCGCGGGACGATTTTTCACCGAAAAAGCGCCGAAGCCACGCAACTCGACCCGGTTGCCTTCGGCAAGGGCGTCGGTGATTTCATCAAAGATCGCGCCGACGATGTTTTCGACGTCGCGCAGGAAAAGATGCGGATTGCGCGTGGCAATAATCTGCACAAGTTCGGACTTGATCATGAGACGGGTCCCCGTGAAAGCAGTGCGGTCAAAATTATGAGGATGATTTTATTTGCTTTTTTCACTTGCCCCAAACGGCTTCACAAGGGTGCCAGACGGAAACGAGACCGTCAAGAAACAAGCGGTCGGCTCCGAGTTCATGGATGACGTCGCTGCTGCAGGCGGGCAGGCCGAGCGCACTGCCGATCGTTTGCGCCATCGCTTTCGAGAACAGGAAGCCGCTGCGCCGTTCGGTATCCTTCCACTCGACGACCTTGAGCTTGGCATCGACGCCCTTGGTCGCCAGCCAGTCGACCGCCACGGTCTCGCCACCGACGGCGTCGATCAGCCCGTTGGCAACGCCCTGGCGACCGGTGAATATCGAGCCGTCGGCAAGCACCAGCGCTTGTTCGCGGCTCATCTTGCGGCGTTCGGCGACGATGTCGACGAACCAGTTGTAACTGTCGAGGATGAGCTTGCGAACCATGGCGCGCTCGTCGTCATTGGTCGGCTTGAAGGGAGAGGGCGCGGCTTTCAGCGGCGAGGATTTCACCTCCTCCAGCTTGACGCCGAGTTTGTCCATCAGGCCGCTGACGTCGGGATACTGGATCAGCACGCCGATCGAGCCGACGATCGAGGTCTTGCGGGCAACGATGTGATCTGCGGCACTGGCGATCATATAGCCCGCCGATGCGGCGAGCGTGCCGACTTCCGCCACCACCGGCTTGTCGGCGGCCAGCTTGCGCACTTCTTCATAGATCGATTCACCGCCAACGGTGGTGCCGCCAGGCGAATCGATCGACAGGATCACGCCTTTCACCTTCGATGAAAGACGGATGGTTTCCAGCCGCTTGATCAGTTCCTCGTCCTCGGTGATCGTGCCTTCGATCTTGACCTTGGCAATATGGTCGACCGTCGAGCCGCCGAAATCGTCGCCATAGAACCAGGTTGAAAGCGCAATCACCCCAAGGGCTATGATGCCTATGGCGACGACGCGCCAGAATGTCAGCTTGCGCCGCAAACGGCGGCGGTCGATCAGGTCGTCGGCTCTCAGTGCCATGGTCAGCCTTTCAGTCGGCGGGAGGAGACGCTTTTAGACCATGATCCTCCCATCTGGAAGCAGTTCTCTTTTGCGCATGGCGAGACAAGTCGGCGCCTGGACGTGAGGTGGCTATCCGCGTCGGCAGTCGACGGGGCCGGGTCGGGCCCTCTCCAGGCGTCGGTCTGCTCACATATTCGTGCAATCGCCACCAGGTCGGGCGACGAGACCGATGGCTGATAAATTTTACGCCGCGTGTCTGTTTCTGCTATGGAGAACACGCAGTTGTGCGGACTTCGTTTTCGTCTGTACAAAGGCGGCTGTCACATTTTTGCAGTTTTCGTGGGCTTGTGCTTGCTTGAAAGCGCCGGCGTCCCACCTATAGGCGGTGCCCAAGGGCGGGCAGGGTTAGAAGAAAGCAGTGAATGTTAGCGCGACCGATTGAACCGACCGACGCCGAGGCGGTGTTGGCTCCCCCGGCGGACGGCCGGACGCGCGGCGATGCTTTCGACCGTGCACAGCGTCATTCGCGCCGCGTGCGCGTTCTCAAATTTGCCGTGCCGGTGGCCGCAGCACTGATAGCGGTCGCTTTCCCGGTCTACTCCTATCTCGCCGCACCCGTCTCGGTGAAGATTCAGGCGGAAGGCACTGCCTTTTCCAACGGCAAGCTGGTGATGGCCAATCCCAAGCTCAACGGTTTCACCAAGCAGAAGCAGCCTTATTCGATGACGGCGCTGCGTGCCATTCAGGATGTCAGCACGCAAGGTATCATCGAGCTGGAAGGCATCGACGCCAAGGTGCCGATCGCGTCCGACAATGTGGCGGCGGTCAAGGCCTCGCACGGCACCTACGATCGCGACGGCAATACGATGAACCTGACCAGTGACGTGACGATCACCACGACCGACGGCATGCAGGCCAAGTTCAAATCGGTCTTCCTCGACATGGGCAAAGGCACTATGAAGACAGGAGATCCCGTCGATGTCAGCCGTGGCGGGTCGCGGATCACGGCGGATACGATGTCGGTCCAGGACAATGGCAAGATTCTGGTTTTCGAGAACAAAGTGCGCGTCAACATCGATTCCGCCGCCCTGAAGGCGGCACAGGGAAACAGCGGAGAAACCAATGCGGCTCAGTAGTTCGACGCGGCTCGCGGCTGCAACTTCAGCGTTGCTGCTGCTCGGACTCGTGCCGTCATGGGCGCAGACGACCAGTCAATCAGGCCTCAAACTGTCCGGCGACAAGCCGATCCAGATCGAGAGCGACAAGCTGGAAGTCCGCCAGGCCGACAGTGTCGCCATCTTCACGGGCAATGTCAGCGTCGTCCAGGGGCCGACATTGATGAAGGCCGGCAAGATGACGGTCTACTACGTCAAGGACCCCAACGCCGCTGCCAAGGGCACGGAGGCCGCGGGTGCTGCGATGACGGGCTCGGCCAACATCGACCACCTGGAGATCTCCGACAAGGTCTATATCAAGTCGGATGCGCAGATCGCGACCGGCGATCAAGGCAGTTTCGATATGAAGAGCCAGGTGCTGGTGCTTTCGGGCAAAAAGGTCGTTCTGTCGCAAAACGACAACGTTCTGGTGGGCTGCAAGCTTACCGTGCAGATGAAAAGCGGGCTGGCTCAGGTGGATCCATGCGCTGGGCAACGTGTCCAGATGTCGATCACGCCGCCGCCGAAATCGGGAGCGACGAACCCCTGATGGCCAGCCTGTCGTCGCTGACGGCGCGTCTTCCGGGACGGGCCGCCGGCAAGCTTTCGGCGCCGGCCACGGTGACCGTCGATGCGGGAAAGTTCAAGGGAACCCTGATCGCCAAGGGGCTGACCAAGAGCTACAAGGGCCGCAAGGTCGTCAGCGGCGTTACCATCGGCGTGCGCGCCGGAGAGGCCGTTGGACTGCTCGGCCCCAACGGCGCCGGCAAAACGACCTGTTTCTATATGGTTACCGGCCTGGTGCCGGTGGATGAAGGCACGATCGAGATCGACGGCTTCGATGTCACGTCGATGCCGATGTACCGTCGCGCACGCCTCGGCATCGGCTATCTGCCGCAGGAAGCATCGATCTTCCGCGGCCTCAATGTCGAGCAGAATATCCGCGCCGTGCTGGAAGTGGTCGAAAAGGACCGCAAGGTGCGCGAGCGCAATCTCGACGAACTGCTCGAGGAATTCCACATCAGCCATCTGCGCAAGGCGCCATCCATGTCGCTTTCGGGCGGCGAGCGGCGACGCTTGGAAATCGCGCGAGCGCTGGCGACGCGTCCGGCCTACATGCTGCTCGACGAGCCTTTCGCCGGCATCGATCCGATCGCCGTCGCGGATATCCAGCAACTGGTGCGCCACCTGACGGCGCGCGGCATCGGCGTCCTCATCACCGATCACAATGTGCGCGAAACGCTCGGCCTCATCGACCGCGCCTACATCATCCATGCCGGCCAGGTGCTGACCCATGGAAGGGCCGACGAAGTGGTGGCAAACCCGGATGTGCGGCGACTTTACCTCGGCGAGGGTTTCACCCTCTGAGCGTGAAATTTGTTTCCTGACACGATTTTTGCGGTTCGCGCGGCGCTTTTTCGTCGATTTTGCTCCGAGATAACGCTCCGGTAAGCGAGTTTTGCTACCAATTGCCTTGACAAGCAAAAGCCGGGCCAGTTTCTATGGCCGGCTGCAAAATTCCTTTCCGGAAGTCCGGATGCGTAGACGAGGCGTTTGAAACCGAACCATGGCGTTGGCGGCCAAACTACAGCTACGACAATCGCAGTCGCTGGTGATGACGCCGCAACTGATGCAGTCGATTCGGCTGCTGCAGTTCACCCATGTCGAACTCGAGCATTTCATCGACGAGGAAATCGAGCGCAATCCGCTGCTGGAGCGCGCCGAGCCGCAGGACGATGCCGCCAGCGACCAGGCGCAGAAGATCGAGGCGGAGCCGCAAGCCGCCCCCGAAGGCGACTGGTTCGAAAACGAGACGCAGTGGAGCGCGGAGGCGATCTCGGACAAGCTCGACACGTCGCTGGAAAACCTGTTTCCCGACGACCCGGGCACCAGCGAGCGGCTCGGTCCCGACCTGACGGCGCAATGGAAATCGGCTTCCGGCAATGGCGCGGGTTCCTCATCCGAGTGGTTTGACGCCGGCGATATGGCGACTGCTGCGATCACGCTGCGCGACCATGTCGGTGAACAGGTGGCGCTAGCCTTCGCCGATCCGGCTGCACGTCTGATCGCCGCCGACCTCGCCGACGGCCTTGACGAGACCGGCTACCTGCGTGCCGATCTGGCCGAGATCGCCGCTCGTCTCGGTGCGGATGCCGCCGCCGTGGCGAAGGTGCTGGCGGTGTGTCAGACCTTCGAGCCGGCCGGCCTGTTTGCCCGCGACCTGGCCGAATGCCTGTCGCTGCAGCTTGCCGTGCGGAGCCGGCTCGATCCGGCGATGAAGGCGCTGGTCGCCAATCTCGAACTCCTGGCACGGCGCGATTTTCACGCATTGAAACGGATCTGCGGTGTCGACGAGGAGGATCTGCTCGACATGCTGGCCGAAATCCGGGCGCTCGATCCCCGGCCGGGCATGGCGTTTTCGGGCGGCGCCAGCGACGCGATCGTCGCCGATGTCGAGGTGCGCGCGGCCAATGACGGCAGCTGGACGGTCGAACTCAATGCCGAAACGCTGCCGCGGGTGTTGGTCGACCATATCTATTTCGCCCAGGTCTCTCCGCAGGCCAAGAACCAGGCGGAAAAGGATTTTCTGGCCGAATGCCTGCAGAACGCCAACTGGCTGACGCGCAGCCTCGACCAGCGGGCAAAGACCATCCTCAAGGTCGCTTCGGAAATCGTTCGCCAGCAGGACGCCTTCCTCGTCCATGGCGTGCGGCAGCTGAAGCCGCTCAATCTGCGCACGGTGGCCGACGCCATCGGCATGCACGAATCGACCGTCAGCCGGGTCACAGCCAATAAATACATGCTGACGCCGCGCGGCGTGTTCGAGCTTCGCTATTTCTTCACCGCCTCGATCGCCGCATCGGGCGGCGGCGATGCGCACTCCTCGGAAGCCGTGCGTGACCGCATCAAGCAGTTGATCGACGAGGAGAAGCCCGTCGACGTGCTTTCCGACGATGCAATCGTCGACATGTTGCGCGAAAGTGGCGTCGACATTGCAAGGCGTACGGTCGCCAAGTACCGGGAAGGCATGAATATCCCCTCCTCGGTGCAGCGCCGGCGCGAGAAACGTGCGATGGCCAGCGCCGGGCGCTGAGGCGGGTCGATTTTCCACAAGCCAGCACTTCATTGACAAGCCGCGGTGAACTGGCTAGAAGCCCGCCCGCATGAGACGGGCTAGATGCCCGCATGCGGATGGTCCGTCACGACGTTGGCCTCGGGACGGTCAAAGGGCGGCTTGTGATCAACCGGAAAGTCTGGATTTAAAATCGGCGCAAGTGACGCCGCAAAGCTTGTGCGCACGGATCACGAGTATAAACTCGGGCCAGTTTGAAGCCTGAGCAAGGAAGGTCAGTTTTCAGATGAATCTGCGCATATCGGGAAAACACATGGACATCGGCGATGCGTTTCGGACACGCATCAACGATCGTGTCGGCGAAGCGATCGGCAAATATTTCGATCGCGGCTTTGCCGGACATGTCACGGTCATCAAATCGGGCTCGCGCTATTCGGCGGATTGCATGATCCGGCTGGATTCCGGCGCTTCGCTGCAGGCCACCGGCGATGCCCAGGATCCGACGCTTGCCTTCGAGGCGGCGGCGGACCGTCTGGAAACCCGCCTGAGGCGCTACAAGCGCCGGCTGAAATCGCACAATTCGGGCGCCGCCAACGGCCAGCCAACCGACATAGCCTACACGGTGATGGCGCCGCTTGCCGATGACGACGAGGACATTCCGGAGAATTTCGCGCCGGCCATCGTCGCCGAATCAACCATGACGCTGAAGACCATGTCGGTGGCGTCGGCGGTCATCGAGCTCGACACCAAGGACAGCCCGGTCTTCGTCTTCCGCAACGCGGGAACCGACCATCTCAACATCGTCTATCGCCGACCCGATGGAAATATCGGTTGGATCGACCCGTCGACGACCAAGGTCGCACAAGCGTGACGACAACGGTCGCACGGTGACGACAAGGGTCGCACGGTGACGACGAGGTCGCACTGGGATAAGAGCCGGCCGCACGAGGGGTGAGGACTGGTGACGGCAGGCGAACAAGGGATTTTCAAGCATGGATCTGAGCGATCTTATCAACGTTCCGGCGATATTGCCGGCGTTGAAGGCGAACTCCAAGAAGCAGCTGCTGCAATTGCTGTCCGAACGGGCGGCGGCGATTTCCGGCATTCCGGAGCGGGAGGTGTTCGACACCATCCTGCAGCGTGAGCGGCTGGGTTCGACCGGCGTCGGCAACGGCATCGCCATCCCGCACGGCAAGCTGGCCGGCGTGAAGCGCATCGCAGGTGTTTTCGCCCGGCTGGAGACGCCTGTCGATTTCGAATCGCTGGACGATCAGCCCGTCGATCTGGTGTTTCTGCTGCTGGCGCCGGAAGGGGCGGGCGCCGATCACCTCAAGGCACTGTCGCGCATCGCGCGAGTGCTGCGTGACGCCGACACGGTGGCCAAGATCAGGGGTACGCGCGACGCCGCGGCTATCCACGCGCTTTTATCGGACACCCAGGCCTCGCACGCGGCCTGATTTTTCTGGTGAGACGACATTCAAGGGCCGCCACGGGCGGCCCTATGCGTTTGAGCCTGCTGGTCGCGCCTAACAGGGCGGCGCGCTGGGCCTTAGTGGATGGCGACCGTGGTCAGGTCGTTTTCCATGGCACCGGCCAGTGCGCGGTCACGCGCGTCGGAAAGCAGGATCGGCTGGCCATTGGCGGCAAACAGCGCCCACAGTTCCATGCCGGGAGCGATTTCGCCGAGATTGGGGAAACGGCCGAGCAATTCGTCGCTCGAGACCTTTCTGAGATAAGCGACCGAGCCCTCGCCGAGATGAGCGAATTCGCCATTGGTCATGGTGATAGTTTCAGTTCTGGTCATTTCAAAGCCTCCTTGGCGCGAGGACGCCGCTCAAGGCCATCCCGCATGAGAGCCATCGGTAAAGATCAGTCTTTCACCGATATGTTTATTTTCCGTACCAGCCGTTCGGACTCCGGCCGATCGAGGTCGATCGCCAAAAGGCCGTTCTTCAACTCCGCTGCGATCACCCGCATGCCGTCGGCCAGCACGAAACAGCGCTGGAACTGGCGCGCGGCGATGCCGCGATGAAGAAATTCGCGCTCGGTGTCGTCGGTCTGACGGCCGCGCACGACCAACTGGTTTTCCTCCGTGGTGACATCGAGATCGCTTTCGGCGAAACCGGCGACCGCCAATGTGATGCGCAACCTTTCGGTTTTGCCGTCGGCGCCGCTGAGGCGTTCGATGTTGTAGGGAGGGTAGCTGTCACCGGACTTCGCCAGGCGTTCCAGGGTCTTTTCCATGGCGTCGAAACCAAGCAGAAGCGGGCTGGAAAAGGGCGTCATTCGGCTCATGTTACACTGTCCTCTCAAGAGCGACATAAAGTGGAAAAACCCAGATGGCATTTTTCCCGATGGCCTTGATATGGTCCGCCCCGCGACCAAGTTCAAGCCGTCAACAGACCCGCCCAAAAAGACCAGGCCGTGGACTCACAGGAATGACAGACATGGCGCTTGAAACGGCGAGCAGATGCAAGGAAAAGCGCGCGGGTCGGGATTGTCTTCCCCGGTCGAGCGGTTCGGCCTGGCAGCTCGCGGCCGCTTCGGCGTCATTTGGATGTTCCGATCGGATCGATGCAAGTCCACGACCTCGCCAAACAAGGAATTGAAATGCCCCAGTCACGCAAGATCATCATCGACACGGATCCCGGCCAGGATGATGCCGTCGCCATATTGCTGGCGCTCGGCAGCTCCGAACTGGAGATCGTCGGCATATCAGCCGTTGCCGGCAACGTGCCGCTGAAGCTTACCGAAAAGAATGCCCGCAAGATCTGCGAGCTGGCCGGCCGCCCGGACATCAAGGTCTATGCCGGTGCCATCCGGCCCCTGACGCGCGAACTGGTCACCGCCGAGGAAGTGCATGGCAAGACCGGCCTCAACGGTCCGCAATTGCCCGAACCGACGATGAAGCTGCAGGACCAGTACGCGGTCGATTTCATCGTCCAGACGCTGATGAGCGAAGAAAGCGGCACGATCACGCTTTGCGCGCTCGGCCCGCTCACCAACATTGCGCTGGCGCTGATCCGCGAGCCGCGCATCGCACCGCGCATCAAGGAAATCGTGCTGATGGGCGGCGGCTTCTTCGAAGGCGGCAATGTCACCCCGACCGCCGAATTCAACATCTATGTCGACCCGCAGGCCGCAGATGTCGTGCTCAAATCCGGCATTCCGATCGTCATGATGCCTCTCGACGTCACCCACAAGGCGCTGACCACCGCCAAGCGCACGCAGGCCTTCCGCGCGCTGGGCACCAGGGTCGGCACCGCCACTGCGGAGATGCTGGAGTTCTTCGAGCGCTTCGATGAAGAGAAATACGGCACCGACGGTGGCCCGCTGCACGATCCTTGCGTCATCGCCTATCTGTTGAAGCCGGACCTGTTCAAGGGCCGCAACTGCAACGTCAGCGTGGAAACCGCCTCGGAACTGACCATGGGCATGACCGTGATCGACTGGTGGGGCGTCACCAAACGGCCGAAGAACGCCATGGTGATGCGCGACATCGACCATGATGCGTTTTTCGCCTTGCTAGTGGAGAGGCTGGGGCGGCTTAACTGACCGTCAGAACAGAACTGAACTTGTGAGCACGCGTCTTCACTCATTGAGAAACCGATAGGTGTCTCCGCCGCGCTTATGATGTTGCCGCTCGATGGGGATGACCGAACCGACAAGGTGCGGCATCCCCACTTCATCATCGATGATGTCACCGCGTTGTTGCCATCAAGGCGGACATCGTATGTGTAATACAGCCCGCGCCCGGCAGCCATCTTCGGATTGATGGGCATTAACCTCACATACTCGATAGTGCCCATCACACTCTGAGTTGCCACAACCGGATTGTCCTGGTTCATCGCAATCGGGATCAGCGCCGCCAGGGGCAGTGCGCAGAAGAATACGACACCAATGACTGCGTCTCGGTATTCTGCCTGAAACAGAAGCAGGCGGTTTCTGAGAGAAGATACTGTTGCC
Organism: Mesorhizobium sp. M7A.F.Ca.CA.001.04.2.1; assembly: GCF_003998485.1. NCBI lineage: Bacteria > Pseudomonadati > Pseudomonadota > Alphaproteobacteria > Hyphomicrobiales > Phyllobacteriaceae > Mesorhizobium > Mesorhizobium sp. M7A.F.Ca.CA.001.04.2.1. The sequence goes on along the minus strand of NZ_RZQT01000059.1, from coordinate 3,447 downwards.
ATGATTCAATTCACGAATCGGTAGAAGACGAAGCCATTGTCGCGCGTGACGCGTTCGATGTTTGTGCGCGAGCCGATCAGATGCGGGTGATCGTCATCGATAAGGACAGACGAACCGTTCTCGATAGAAACCAGATATATGCCGCGGCCATGGTCCAACCGGACACTTTCGACGTTTGCCTCGACTGTGTCGACCGATCGGATCGGGCTGGCGTCGTTGATCCATTTGTTTGCCGCCAACATGATCATAACCGCAAACGCACCAATAAAGAGGATCACGCCAGGCGCGTTCCTCTTCAAACCATCCCAAGTCCAAAAGACAGACATGAATCCCTCAAGCCAGATTCATGTGGTGGTGGGACAGCACACTTTCAATCTGTTGCCATTCCAGGGTGCTGCAACTCCTTGCGGCGCCGGCTCGGCCGCCTTTACTTCGACCGCGAAAACGCCAGCCACAGGCCGCCGCCGACCATGAAGCTGCCGCTGATCCTCGACAGGAGTTTGATGCGGCCGGCCGACAGCAGGCGCCCGGCGCGGCCAGCGGCCAGCGCGTAAGTCGAATCCGAGAAGGCGGCGAAGATCATGGCGGTCAGACCCATGACGGCGATCTGCAGCGAGTAGTTGCCTTGCGGCGAAATGAACTGCGGAAAGAAGGCGCCGAAGAAAATCAGCGTCTTGGGGTTGCTCAGCGCCACCAGCAGGCCCTGCAGGAAGAAGCCGCCGCGCGGCTTTCTCGCTGTTCCATCGGCATTCAACGTGCCCTTGGAACGGAACATCTGCACACCCATCCAGATCAGATAGGCGGCACCGATCAGCCGTACCCATTCGAACCAGTGGCCCATGCCTGCGATCAGCGTGTTGAGGCCGATGCCGACGATGGCGATCATCACGGCAAGCCCGGCCTGCGTGCCGGCGACGTTGGCGAGGCCGGCGCGCGAGCCATGGCGGATGCTGTTGGCAATGATCAGCGTGACCGTCGGACCGGGCACCAGGATAATGACGATGCAAGCGAGGACATAGGCGGCGTAGAGTTCGAGCGACATGCTTTTTCCCCAGGAATACCGCCGAGGCGGCGCGGCTGAGGATAATCAATGCATGGCGGCGATAGCGATGCAAGCCGGTGCGCGAAGCGCCGCGGCACGCCAACGCGTGCGATTCAGGCGCCGGCCGGCCAGGGCAGTGTTGCCTCATAGGCGGCCGCCGCCTTGAGCACGGCAAGGTCGCCGCGTGGCCGGCCGATCAGCTGCATGCCCATCGGCCGCCCTCTATCGTCGAAGCCGACCGGCACATTGGCCGCCGGGCAGCCGCCCAAGGTCGCGAAGGCGGAAACCTGCATCCAGCGGTGATAGCTGTCCATTGTGCGTCCGGCGACCTCACGCGGCCAATGCGTATCGATGTCGAAGGGGAAGACCTGTGCTGTCGGCAGCGCAATCAGATCATAGCGGGCGAAGATCGACAGAAGCGTGCGATGCCAGGACGTGCGGATGACCGAAGCGGCGCGGATCTGCGGCGCCGTCAGCCGCGTTGCGTTCTCCACTTCCCAGATGGCTTCCGGCTTGAGCAGGCGGCGCTTTGCGGGATCGTCATAGTGGGTTTTGAGCGCGCAGCCGCTGCTGGCCTGGCGCAGCGTCACGAAGGCCTGCCACAGCGCTTCGAAATCGAAATCCGGCAGCAGGGGCTCGGTCGCGAAGGACGCTTCCGCAAAGCGGCCAAGTGCCGCCTCGCACAGGCCGAGAATGCCTGTTTCTACCGGCAGATGACCGCCGAGATCACCGAGCCAGGCGATGCGGCCACCAGTTGCGGGTATTCCAAGCCCTTCGAGGAACGAGCCGGGTTTCTCGTAGGACAATGGCGCGTGCGGGTGGTAGCCGGCCTGCACATCGAGCAGCAGTGCCATGTCACGGACGTTGCGGCCCATCGGCCCGTCGACGCCCATCTGCGCATGGAAGACTTCGAAATCGGGTCCACCGGGAACAAGTCCTTGCGACGGGCGGAAGCCAAAAACATTGTTCCAGGCGGCCGGGTTGCGCAGCGAGCCGCCAAAGTCGCTGCCATCGGCGAGGGGCACCATGTCGAGCGCCAGGGCAACGGCCGCGCCGCCGCTCGAGCCTCCGGCGGTCAGGGCCGGATCGAAGGCGTTCAGCGTCGGCCCGAACACGGCGTTGTAGGTGTTGGAACCAAGCCCGAATTCGGGGACGTTGGTCTTGCCGATGATAATGGCGCCGGCATTGCGGATGCGCTCGACGAAGAAATCGTCCTCCTGCGGCACGAAATCGGCGAAGATCGGCGAGCCGAAAGAGGTCCTGAGGCCCGTGGTCGAGGCGAGGTCCTTGATGGCCATCGGCAGGCCGAAGAGCGGGTTGGTTTTGGCTCGCGTCGGGCTGGCATCGGCCGCATCGGCTTCGCGCAGGATATCGGCGCGATCGCGCAAGGAGACGATGGCGTTGACCAGCGGATTGACCGCCTCGATGCGGTCGAGGAATGCCGCCACCACCTCGCGCACGGAAAGCTCTCTCTCCCGGATCGCGCCGGCGAGTTCGACTGCGGACAGGCGGCAGATGTCGCCTGCCGGCGGCACGGCATGTTTCGTTTGAGGGCGCAGCATTTTAACGGCTTTCCTGCAGCGCCTGATCGACGTCTTTGGCGAGCGGGATCGCCGGTTGGGCGCCAGGCTTCAGGCAGGCCAGCGAACCGGCCGCGCCGGCGCGCGCCAGCGCCTGTTCGAGCGTGAGGCCCGACGACAGGCTGGCGGCGAAATAGCCGCAGAACGTATCGCCGGCGCCGACCGTGTCGACAGGGGTGATCTTGCGTGCCGGAACGGTGAGGAAATCACTCGGTGTCGCCGCCATCACGCCGTCGCCGCCGAGCGTGACGACGACGGTGCGGCCGGTCTTTCCGGCAAAGTCGCGCATGCGGGCCGCCCGGTCGCGGCCTTGCAGCGACAGCGCTTCGCCATAGAGGTCGAACTCGGTTTCGTTGGCGACGACATAGTCGGCCTTGCCGATAAAGCCGGCTGCTTGCCCCTGGAAAGGCGCCGTGTTGAGCACGGCGATGGCGCCGGCCGCCCTTGCCTGGTCGAGGGCGGCATCGACGGTGGCCAGCGGAATCTCATTTTGCAGCAGCACGACGTCGCCTTTTTTCAGAAAGGCCTTGGAGAGATCGCCTGGCACCACGGAAGCGTTGGCGCCCGGCACCACGGCGATGATGTTTTCGCCGTCGTCGGCGACCATGATCAGTGCCGTGCCGGTCGAGGCGTGAGTCTCGGCAACGCCGGACAGGTCGACCTTGCCGTCGCGCAGCAATGCCAGTGCCTCGGCTGCGAAGCTGTCCCTGCCGACGGCGCCGACCATGCGCACCGCGGCACCGGCGCGTGCGGCGGCCAGTGCCTGGTTGGCGCCCTTGCCCCCAGGCGCGGTGGTGAAGGCCGAGCCCCGGCGAGACGGTGGGC